>JAEXPO010000427.1 GCA_023446675.1 Bacillota bacterium
ATTTTTTTCGACAGAGACGAAAGCTTTCAAAACAGGCTGGACCGGCATAATCCCGCGGTAAAGGAAATACGGGAGCAGATGCTGGCCATAGAACAGGAATTTATTCAGGCCAGTCCCGAGTACGAGCAAATGGTCAAGGTGAAGCTTTTAAACCTGCTGGTTCTGCTGGTGAGGCACTTCGGCAGCAAAACGGAGCCGGGAGAGAGCCTCCAAGCCAAAAAAAAGGATTTGGTTCATATGAACCATGTTTACCGTTACATTGACCATCATCTGGGCGAAGAGATCCGTCTTGAGGACGCCGCCGCAACTCTCTATATGCATCCGGCATATTTCTCCACGTTTTTCAAGAAATACAATGGCATTGCCTTTACAAGGTATGTTGCAATGAAACGCGTTTATCGGGCAGTGGACTATCTGAAGGCAAGTGATAAATCCATATTGGAAATTGCCGGCCTGTGCGGCTTTAACAATGCGGCGCATTTTAACAAGACCTTCAAAACCATTACCGGCACGGTTCCCTCAAGCTACAGAAAATAAAAGGTGAATAAAAGAGGCTCCTTTATTTGTGAAGGAGCCTCTTTTATTGGTAGCCACTTGCATAAACATATCTGGCTGATGCCTCCGAGCGCCTAAATGGAAACAAGCGGCATTATGTCCTGTGATTATACTTCCGGGTTAGAGCTTAACCTCGCTTCCGGTTTGTGCCGACTGATAAATGGCTGTAAGTATCTTTATCATATCCACACCCTGCTGGGGTACAAAGATGGGTGTTTCCTCACCGCGGATGCAGGCTATGAAATGACGGATGTAACGGGCGTGCTGGCCTGCCTCTGCCGTTCCCAAATTGGGCTTGATATCTGTGGTGACCCCCACGGCTTCCCCAAACAGCTTTAATTCGCTGTCGGTGGAATGGTATTTTGCACCGGCCTTGGTTCCCAAGAGCTCCACATATTTATCTTCACTTTCGATATTGGAGGCCCAGCTGAATTCTATGGCGAGACTGGCTCCGTTATCAAATTTGATAAAGCCCATGGCCAAATCCTCAACATCAAAGGTTCCCCCTGCTTTGCTTTCGCCGAACGCGGCATTGGCAGAGTCAGCTTTTGTGTCCTCATTGGCAAATTTGCAATAGGTGGAGCCTGTTACGGAAACCGGCGTGGGGCTGCCCATAAGCCAGATGGACACATCAATCATGTGAACGCCCAGATCAATCAAGGGACCGCCGCCGGACTGAGCCTTGGTGGTGAACCAGCCGCCCTTGCCCGGAATGCCTCTGCGGCGTACCCAGCCGCATTTGGCTGCATAGATTTCACCCAGGTTTCCTTCAGCGATGTATTTTTTTAAAAATTGGATTTTTCCGTCATAGCGGTTATTGCGCATGACCATGAGCAGCTTGCCTGCTTTTTCGCTTGCCGCCTTCATTTTAAGGGCCTCTTCCACACTTACCGCATCGGGCTTTTCACAGATGACATGCTTTCCCTTCTCGAAAGCCGCAACGGCAATAATGGAATGGAGGTAGTTGGGGGTGCAGATGCTTACGGCATCCAGCTCTTCCAATTCCAAAAGCTCCCTGTAATCCTCAAAGACATGGGAAGCCTTGAAATCCTCAGCTGCCTTAACAGCTTTTTCGCGGACAATATCGCACACTGCAACAAGCTCCACTCCGGGAGTGTCGCTTAAGGTGGGAAGATGAAAGGCTCTTGCAATTCCGCCTGTACCTATAACACCAACTTTAAGTGTTTTCATGGCAAAACCTCCTTAAGTTTATTAATCCAGGGGCTCCAGGGGCTGAGTGTGGGGGCAGTCCAGCTTATCCAGCTTATTTTCAGTATAAGCCCATTCGGCGGCGTTTTTCAGAACCAGCTGTACATTTTCATCGTGAAAAGTAGGGAAGGTTTCATGTCCAGGCTGAAAATAAAATACCTTTCCGCGGCCTCTCTGATAGGTGCAGCCGCTTCTGAAAACCTCGCCGCCCTTGAACCATCCGATAAACACCAAATCGTCGGGCTTGGGTATATCAAAGCGCTCGCCGTAGGTTTCCTCGTGAGGGAGTTCAAAATAAGGAGGCAGCCCCTTTGCAATGGGGTGATTGGGCTCAATCACCCACAGCCGTTCCTTATCGCCGTTTTCACGCCAGGTAAGGGTGCCGCTGGTTCCCATGAGTCTTCTGAATATTTTGGACATATGAGCTGAATGAAGAGCAACAAGGCCCATGCCCCGAAGCACTCTTTCATAAACCCTCTCCACAATTGCGTCGCTGACCTTGTGATGAGCCATATGTCCCCACCAGAAAAGCACGTCGGTATTGTCCAAAACTTCTTCGGTAAGACCGTGCTCCGGATCCTCCAATACCGCGCATTTAGCCTCTATACCCTCAACCCGGTTTAAATAATCCGCAATGGCACCATGTATGCCCTTGGGATAAATTTGCGCTACCTCCGCATGGGTTTTTTCATGCTGGAATTCATTCCAAACGGTTACTTTAATCGTTTTCCCCATTTTCATTCCTCCGTAATACTTTATCGCCTTTGAATAGCTTGCAATTTTTCTACTGCCCCTATTCGGCCAGGATGATTTACACGCTAATTATAATATGTAAGTACGGGCTAATCTTCAATTTTTTAAAGGAAAAGTTCAACTATATAAAGCATCTTTCATTTACAGACAATTGCCGGGCGTGCAGCGTTTTTTCTTGAGGCGCTTTTCGTGTACGCTTACAGTCTGTAAGACGTTAGGGTTTTTTGAGGGTATGGCTTGATTCCAGAGTATTCCAAACTCTGCTTGACGCTTTAATTGAGATGTTATAGGATTGGATTAGCCTGTAGAGGTCGTTGTCGCAGGACAGCGACCTTTACTGCTGTAAAGAACCAAAAAGCAGAATAGTTCTTTATTAGTAATGTCTCACAAGATCCAAGGGGAGCGTCTATGAGAAAAGGAATAAACGGAAGCCAAAGCAAAAGTGACGACAGCTGTGAAAGCGAAGAAGAAAAGCTTAACCGTGACAAACCGGATCTGGAAACGCGTAAATTTTATAAAAGGCTGTTAAGTGATAATTCTGATATTAAGCTTCTAATTAATCCCGAAACCTTTTCTATTGAGGACTGCAACAAGGAGGCCTGCCGATTTTACGGCCACTCCTATCGAAAAATGCGCTCTATGCAAATCAGTGATTTAAATATTTTACCCCCTGAGGCTATCATTGAGGAAATGCAAGCCGCTGTTACAGAAAAAAAGAACTATTTCTATTTCAGCCATCGCCTGTCCTCTGGTGAAATCAGGGAGGTTGAGGTTAACAGCGCCTCTATCTTATTAAAAAACAAAATGCTGCTCTTTTCTATTATTAAAGATGTCACCGCTGCGAAAGACTTTTCTGCCAGGGGGGGAGCGGTTTTGCCCGAGCTGCACCCAAGCATGCCCGAAAGGGAATCGGAAATTAAAACAGATACATATCCTCCAATCTCAGTACAACAGAAAAGTGTCCTGGAGGATGAGCCTTTTGATATGGATAATCTTATTAATGAAGTAGAGCGCCTGGGAGCGGGCTTTATGGCTAATAAGGGCTTAACCTTCAAGGTTCGGCGAGATCGTAAAATTCCTTCCTGGGTGGTGGGAAACCGGCAAAAAACCTTCTCGCAGCTCTACCGTATGGTGGAGCAGGTGGCTTCGTTTACCGAAAGAAGAGGAATGATACTGGGAATGACTCTTCAGAATGCGGAGGAGGGAAAGATGAGGGTGCGTTTCGCCCTTTCCAATGACGATTCCGGAGCAGTAAGCGGCCGCTTTATTCTTCTTATAAACTTTAGTACCATCGACTGAGTGGAGAAGGATACCGGCCGGATATGTTGGGTCCTGTAGTATAAGTTGTTTGAGAACAATATATGCAATAATTTGAGCAAAATCCGCCATGAATATGGCCTACTTATGAAATACAATGGCAATGAACAGCAATCCCAATGTTGTAGTTGGAGGATAAATAATGAGTCATTTTGTTCTAAGTGGGTTCGGCGACGAAATTGCAGAATCCCTTAATACCCAAATGGATGTGATGGAGAAGCTGGGTATTCGGTACATTGAAATGCGCGGAGTTAACGGCCGCCCTCTTGTTCAGCATACCCTGGAGGAAGTGAAGGCCATAAAGTCGATATTGGATCAACACGGCTTCAAAATATCCTGTTTGGGTTCTCCTGTTGGAAAAATCAAAATTACAGATCCTTTTGAGCCCCATCTGGAATTATTCCAACATACTCTGAAAATTGCTAAAATTCTTGAAACTAAGTACATTCGAGTGTTCAGCTTTTTTATTCCCAAGGGTGAAAAGCCTGAGGATTACCGCCAAGAGGTGCTGAAAAGATGGCTCAAGCTGGTTGAACTGGCCAGGGGAACAGGTATCACCCTGCTTCATGAGAACGAGAAGGACATTTATGGTGATACGCCTGAAAGATGTCTTGAGCTTTTAAAAGCCGCTGAACAGGAGCAGGTAAGAGCGATTTTCGATCCTGCAAATTTTGTTCAGTGTGATGTGGAAACCTATCCCCACGCCTTTGAGCTTTTAAAGGATTATGTTGCTTATATGCATATAAAGGATGCCATGAAATCGGATCACCGCGTTGTGCCGGCAGGCCAGGGTGACGGAAAGGTTTCCGAGATTTTAAAAGAGCTTGATCAAAGGGGCTTTGAAGGTTTTCTTTCCCTGGAACCCCATCTGGGCGATTTTAAGGGGTTTGCGGAGCTGGAAGAGGTCAAGGACGCTGAAAAGCTTCCCGAAGGCGGCCCCAGAACCTTTGCCCTTGCCGTGGACAGCCTGAGAAAAATCCTACCCCGGTAATGCCGGACGCTTATGGTTAATCATAAATTCGAAGAAATTTGAGAGTAATGTAAGGAGAATGAGAATGGAAAAGGTGAGAATCGGTATTGTCGGTATAGGCAATATGGGAAAAAGCCACGCCGCCAACATTTTTGAAGGCAAAGTAAAAAACGGCGTTCTTACAGCAGTCTGTGACAATGATCCGGCTAAGCTCAAGTGGGCGGAGGAGCAGTTCGGAGATAAGGTCAAGCGTTTTGACGCCATAGACGCGCTGCTTGATTCAGGCCTTGTCGACGGCGTGATTATCGCAGTTCCCCATTATGATCATCCCACATTTGCCATTAAGGCTTTCGGCAAAGGCCTCCATGTTCTGTGTGAAAAGCCTGCCGGTGTTTATACGCGTCAGGTTCGCGAAATGAATGAAGTGGCTGAAAAAAGCGGCAAGGTATTCAGCATGATGTACAATCAGCGTACCAACCCTCTTTATCAAAAGCTTAAGGATCTTGTGGAAAGCGGCGAGCTGGGTGAAATTACCCGCACCAACTGGATAATCACCAATTGGTACCGCTCCCAGTCTTACTATAATTCCGGCGGATGGCGCGCAACCTGGGACGGGGAAGGCGGAGGCGTGCTTCTGAATCAGGATCCCCACCAGCTTGATCTCTGGCAGTGGACCTGCGGCATGCCTGTGAGAGTACGTGCCTTCTGCGGCTTTGGAAAGTATCATAATATTGAGGTTGAGGATGATGTAACCGCCTATGTGGAGTATGAAAACGGCGCAACCGGCGTATTCATTACCTCTACCGGCAATGCGCCCGGAACCAACCGTTTTGAAGTAACCGGCGACAGGGGCAAGATTGTCATTGAGGACGGAAGCCTTAAATTCTGGAGAACCCGGGAATCCGTTAAAAAAGCTATCTATGAAAGCACCGAAGGCTTCAGGCCGCCGGAATGCTGGACCTGCGACGTACCTATCACCGGTGTGGAAACCTCACATCCCGGTATCATGGCCAACTGGGTAGACGCCATTCTCAACGGAGCACGTCTGCTGGCTCCGGGCGTGGAAGGCATCCGCGGTTTGCAGATTTCCAATGCCATTCACCTGTCAGCCTGGACAGACAACTGGGTGAATATTCCCGTGGATGAGGATCTGTTCTATGATAAGCTTATGGAAAGGGTTAATGCCAGCAAGAGTAAAAAGAGGTAAGGACAATGAAAAAGCTTAGAGCTGCCATTGTAGGCTGCGGATCAATTTATCCCCTTCATGCCGCAGGGCTTGAGGATTGCGACTATGGGGAACTGGCTGCCGTGGTGGATTGCGATGTATCCCGCGCCATAGAGGCCGCTTCCAAACATGGATGCAGGTACTACGAGGATTTTGATGAAATGCTGGCGGCACCGGATATTGATGTTGTGCATTTATGCACCCCACATTACCTTCACGGTCCCATGGCGGTGAAGGCTCTGGAAAAAGGCCGGCATGTCCTTTCGGAAAAGCCCATGGCTATGTCCACTGAGGAAGGGGAGCAAATGATCAAAGCGTCCCGAAGCACGGGCAAGCAGCTGGGTGTGTGCTTCCAAAACCGGTATAATCAGGCTTCCCTGCGCATAAAAGAGCTTTTGGACCAGGGAGATCTGGGACGGGTTAAGGGCGGTAAGGCCCTGGTAACCTGGAACCGGGGAGCCGGATACTATGCATCGGCAGCATGGCGTGGCACCTGGAAGGAAGAGGGCGGCGGGGTTCTGGTCAATCAGGCCATACATACCCTGGATCTGCTGCAATGGTTTTTAGGTCCTGCAGACAAGCTGAAGGCCCATGTAAGCACTAATTTTCTGGAAGGCATCATTGAGGTAGAGGATACGGTGGATGCCGCCATTTGCTTCAAAAGCGGTGCTCATGCCTTGTTTTACGCCACCAACGGCTATGTTTCGGACAGTCCGGTAGAAATTGAAATTGTATGCGAAAAAGCCCTCCTGAAAATGCAGGGGGATTGTCTGAAGGTAACCTACACCGACGGCAGGGTGGAGGAGGTTTCGGAAAACGACGTACGAACCGGTAAGAAAGCCTATTGGGGTACAGGTCACAAAAAATACATAGCCGATTTTTACGAAAAGCTTTTTAAAGGCGAGCCAGTAGCTGTTGACGGTCAGGAAGCCATTGCTGTTATAAAGCTCATTGACGGCATATATAAATCCTCCAGACAGGGAGCATTTGTAACGCTTTAGCAGAAATTCAGCACAGAGCGCGCACTTTAGCAGGCATATAAGACTTTTAAGGGCAGGATGGCGAATATCCTGCCCTTTTTGCCATATTTCGCTTATACGGACTCCCTCCGCGCCCCGCATTACGTATCGAATAATTTAATGACTAATGGACACAAGAACTGGTTTTGCAGTAAAATCATTAATAATGGAAGCAGAAAATACAAAAGTGGAAGAAGGAAAAATTATGGCAATTGAGCTCGTGCGTCCTTATTTGGAAAAATGGAACCGACATGTGGATATAAGAGAATTTGACAGCTCCAGTGCTACCGTAGAGCTTGCAGCGGCCGTGCTGGGCGTTGAACCGGCGCGGATAGCCAAAAGCCTGGCTTTTAAAAATGAAGACACAGGTATTTTGGTTGTTACCGCAGGGGACGCAAGGACGGATAACCGGAAATTTAAAGACACCTTTGGCCTGAAGCCCCGTATGATGACACCGGAAGAAACGCTTGCAGCCACGGGACATGCCGTAGGAGGGGTTTGCCCCTTTGGTCTTGTGACAGATATCCCGGTGTACCTGGATGTTTCATTAAAACGCTTCAAAACGGTTTTTCCTGCCTGTGGCAGCGGGAATTCCGCAATTGAGCTGACCTGTGAAGAGCTGGAATCCTTTACTCCCTGTATCAAATGGGTTGATGTATGCAAGGATTGGGAGGAATAAAATACTCCTGCCTCAGGGGGATAGCTGGAGCACGGCCTAAAAGGGAGGAGACTTACCCCTTCTTCGGGGTTTTCGTGCCTTTTCGTTTTGCATTAAAATTTTATTATCGGTGGAGCTATTGGAACTCTCCTTCTCTTTGGAGAGTCCCTCTTTTTTAGTGTCACTCTTTTCGTTGTTGGTCTGCTCGCTGCCTGTATTGGCTGCATTCCCGACGGCAGAGGGAGATGGAACAAGACCCTGTTTTTTTATTTTTATTCCATAAATAGTATAAACTGCAACTGGGATGACTATATAATTCGCAAGCGCAATCCAGGGGAAAATGTCTAAAACGATCATAAGGCTGTCCGAGGTTCCGCTTATATAGAACGAAATAATAAAAACAAGTATGCTAAATATAAAGGCTAAGGCGTGAAGTATTTTTTTCTTCAGGCGGTACTGGGATAGAAGAATGATAATGGCATGGAAGGAAATAATGTACTTAATCAGCCAGCCGCCGAGAGTTTGCAGCATAACATAGAGCTCTCCGAATTCGAGAAACTGAAAAAAGCTTACCAGATGGGTTTGAATGAGCTTGGGATAAAACATGGCGTTAACCCGGGTAAGGCTGAAGGTCATAATAATGCCCGTTGTGGAAACGATAATCATCTGAATAAGAATAATTAGCGCCACATTTACTGAGGTTTTCATCTCCTTGTTGGTGGATTTAACTTTTGAGAGATAGGGCAGCGTGATGGTTATGAAGCTGTACAATCCAAGACTTTTTATTACACAGGTAAAAAAGTCCCATGTCAGTCCCTTCTGAAATATGGGAAAAAGCATGGAAGCATGCTTATACTTTATTGTCAGAAGAGACAGGTTTATTCCCGCAATCATAATAAGCGTAATTCCGATTAGGGTTATGGTTACTATGGCTACAAGGTTTTTTCTTACGATAAAAAAACACGGTATAATGAAAAAGATCAGAAAATACCAGTTTGGTGTTTCCACCATCATATTGGTATGCATGGTATCCGCATGTAAAGAGGCCGATTCCACAAGGGTTAAAAAGAGTGTGATTATATAGAGCAGCAGGAGGATGAAGCCTCCTACCTTGCCTAAAGCAATTTTATATATGTCGGCCATATTGTTTTCAGGTATAAGCCGTGCTCTGTTTATCAAAAACATAAAAATAAAGTAAATAAGCACGGAGGAAACAATGACTGCCACCCAGCTGTCACGCTCTCCGATTCGGATGAATACGCCCGGATAGGTTTTCAGAGAAACAATGGACGTTCCCAATATCAGGTATGCAAAGTGCCTGGGGTTAAATTTATCCATCAGTATCCTTTCGCTTCGCTGTATGCGTTATACGGCCTTTTGTGGGAACAGACTGTTTGGTGACTCTGCTTGCAAGCATAATATTTGGAATTAAGACTGAAATTATTCATGGTTAAATGGGCGAAAAGCTTATGAGTAAAAAGGTCCGGATATGTTCGTTTATGAATCATTAACCAGGATGTATCATTCATGGCCATGTATAATATCTGCCGGTTAGGCAGAAATTAAGCCGGGTGATGTGTATGAATAAATTTAAATTGGAAGATGTTAAGCAAAAACTTAAAAACAACTGTGATGTACGCTACAGGGACATTCGCTGTGATGGTGAGAATGTACACCTTATTTATATTGATAATCTTTGTAATCCAAGAGAAATCAGCTCGTATATCATCGAGCCGCTTTTACTGAGAATGAAGCGGACAGATGATTTGGATACCATTATGCACAGCCTGGTGGAAAGCAGCAATGCCGCTGAGCTTCTGGATCTGGAGGAATGTATTAAGTACGTTTTATCCGGCTATGTAGCGGTCTTGTTTCCTCATTTGAAAAAAGCCTTTTACTGTAATGTTAAGGGCTACAAAAAGCGAAGCATTGAAATACCGCAGACTGAAACAGTTATCAAAGGCCCCCGTGAAGGCTTCACGGAGGATTTGCAGGATAATCTTTCAGGTATACGCAGAAGGATTAAATCGGACAAGCTAAAGGTAGAATATTTTGAGCTGGGCAGATCCTCCCGCACCGGTACTGTTATGCTTTATATCGACGGTGTGGCGCCTGAGAGAATTGTAAATTATGTACGCAATAAGATTCAGCTTATTGACAGGGATTACGTCATTTACCTCAACTATATTGAAGACAGCCTTAAAAGCAGGTTCACACCCTTTGATACCATTGGTTTTACGGAAAAACCGGATGTGGCGGCATCAAAGCTTATTGATGGCAGAATCATTGTTATTATGGATAATAACTCCTTTGTTATGACGGCTCCGTATTTTTTTATTGAGAATTTTCAAACGTCGGACGATTACACGTTAAACCCCTATATGGCCAATATGGGTCGTTTACTGCGATGGATTGCTTTTGGCATGTCCGTGCTCATTCCGGGCATTTATTTGGCCCTTATCACTTACCATTACAAGCTTGTACCCTCTATTTTTCTGTACCGTATGGCTATCTTCAGAGCAGGTGTGCCGGTGCCGACAGTGGTGGAGCTGCTCTATATGACCGTATTTTTTCAGATTATCCGGGAAGCAGGGGTGCGGCTTCCCCAGCCGATTGGCCCCACGCTTAGTATTGTAGGCGCATTAATACTTGGAGAAGCGGCTGTAACCTCAGGCCTTGCCTCTCAGGTAACGGTGGTTATTGTTGCTATTTCCTCCATAGCCTCCTACCTTGTTCCCAATTTGCATGCGCCTATTTTTGTCTGGGAAATATTTATTATCATTATGGCTTCACTCACGGGGCTTCCCGGCTTCTATACAGGATTTGTTCTGTTTGTAGCTCACCTGGCCGGGCTTACAACCTGTGGTTATCCCTATCTCTTCCCATTGGGAACCTTAAAGAAATTCAGATTTAAGGATACTATCCTTAGAGGAAACCTAATGGAGGTATCCAGACACAGGATGCCTGAGGACGAAAACAATGATTAGGAGGGTAAGGTTTATAGCCTGTCTTCTGGTCTGTGCACTTCTCATGGGAGGCTGTTACAATTACCGTGATATGAACCGGCTGCTTTTTTCAACGCTTGCAATTTTTCACCGGGACAAGGACGGGAAAATAGTTGTCTATGGTGAGTTCTTTAAGGCCTATCGCGGTGAAGGCGAAAAGGCCGGTATGGAAAAGCGGATTGTTCTTCAGGGCAAGGGAGAAACCATTTTTGAGGCTATCTCCTGGATACGTCTTTCCACTAGCTTTCCTATGGATTATGCTGAGAATAAAGCCCTCGTGCTTTCCATGGACCTTATTAAAAGCGGAGTGGAGGATGTTCTGGACTCCACGGATCGGGATCAAAAGCCATCCTGGCGGCAATACCTGTTTGCTTTTGAAGGCAAGCCTGAGGAGCTTATGAACCTTAAAATGGAGGATGAGCAATTC
>JAEXPO010000037.1 GCA_023446675.1 Bacillota bacterium
GACTTGAGCTGGGTGTTCCCGAGCTTAGACAGCGTGTAAGGGAAATGGCAGCCGTCAACCACGATAAGGTTAGAGCCATCCACTCGGATGAAATTATTGGAGAAATTGTTGAGTTAAAGCTGGGTGAAAGCGCCATATCCGTTCTTGAAACCACGGACAAAATGGTTTTTTCTCACTCCAAAATCGTCAGGGGACACTATATTTATTCAATGGCAGAATCCATTGCTATCGCCGTTATTGATGCGGATGTGGCTCTGGTCGGCGTTGCCAATATAAAATATAAGCATCCGGTTTATGCAGGAAGCAAGCTAATTGCCAAGGTGAGTATCAGACAAAAAAGAGTACTTAATCGGTATATTGTATGGGTACTTATTTATAATAAGCAGATTGAAGTTTTCAGAGGAAAATTTCTGCTTGTGGATATCAAACCGGAGGCAAACTGACGAAGAGTATTTAAGCGCTCGGCGTCACAAAAACGGCACCGTCTGCAGGCAGAGCAACAAGAGTATAGCGAATAAGGAGATGACGTGCTTTGAAAATCATAGTGGACGCAATGGGTGGCGACAATGCCCCGGAAGCGGTGATCGAGGGCTGTTTGGAGGCTCTGGAGGAAAACTCCGGACTTAATATAGAGTTAATCGGGAATAAAAGTCGGATTGAGCAATGCATCGGAAACAAAACAGCCCAGCTTTCCCGGATCCTGATTACCGATGCTCAGGAAGAAATCACAAACTATGATAAACCCACCGAAGCCATCAAAAAGAAACAAAACTCTTCTTTGGTTATCGGTATGAAAAAGCTGAAAACCGAAAATGCACAAGCCTTTATTTCTGCGGGGAGCACAGGTGCGCTTCTTGCAGGCTCACTCCTTATTGCAGGACGGATAAAAGGTGTTAACCGGCCTGCCCTGGCGCCTCTGGTTCCTTCTCTGAACGGGCAGACCATGATTATTGACGCAGGCATGAACACCCAGATTAAGCCGGTAAACTATCTCCAATTCGGCATTATGGGCACCGAGTACATGAAGAACATGTACGGTATCCAAAGCCCCAGAGTCGGTCTTGTTAATGTGGGAACCGAAGAGGGAAAAGGCAACGAGGCCCTTAAGCAGGCCTATGAAATTCTTAAAGGCTCCAATCTTAATTTTGTGGGTAATGTGGAAGGCCGTGATGTCACCGAGGGCCATGTGGACGTAGTCGTCTGTGATGGCTTTACGGGGAACGCCATGCTTAAAATCATGGAAGGAACCGGCCAGTATTTTATGAATTACCTTAAGAAAATGTACAGCGGTGGCCTTTCCGGTAAATTAAGCTATCTTTTGGTAAAGCACGAGCTTAAAAAGCTAAAAAAGCAAGTTGACCCTGAAGAATTGGGCGGTACCCCCATTCTAGGTGTTAACGGCATGATTTATAAATGCCATGGCAATTCCAAGAAAAAAGCGATACGTAATACCATTACCAAAGCCTGCAGCTCAGCCTGTACGACGGTATTGGAACAAATGAAAAACATTTTCTCGCGTATGGATGTGGGAGGGGTATATGACGAAGCCTTGTAAAGCCGGTATTTTGGGCACAGGAAGCTGCTTGCCCGAAAAAAGGCTTACCAATGAAGATTTAGAGCGTATGGTGGAGACGGACAATGAATGGATCGTTAAGCGTACGGGCATTAAGGAACGGCGCATAATCGATAAGGATGTTCCCCTTGCCGTGCTTGCGGCGGAGGCTGCACGCAAAGCGCTCGAAAAAAGCGGACTTACTATTGATGCTATTGATTTGATTATTGCAACAACCGTAACCCCGGACGCATTGACACCGTCACTTGCGTGCAGTGTACAAAAGCATATTGGCGGAAAAGCGGCAGCCTTTGATCTCAACGGTGCCTGCAGTGGATTTATCTATGCGCTGAATCTGGCTGAAAGCCTCATAAGAGCCGGAAGCTATAATCATGTGCTTATAGTATCCGCTGAAGCTTTAAGCCGGGTAACGGACTACACCGACAGAGCTTCCTGCATTCTCTTCGGAGACGGAGCCGGTGCGGTGGTGGTTGGAAGAGTAGAAGACGGAACAGGCGTCGAAAGCACTCTTTTGGGTGCTGAGGGCGAGGGCGGCGGCGTGCTGACCATTCCCTGCTTCCATCTCTCCGAGGAAGACAAGGCCGTTAGAAACGAGGGTAAATCCCAGGTCATCTGGATGGAAGGCAAGGAGGTTTTCACCTTTGCCACACGGGTTATGGCCGATGCTACCCGCTATGTGCTTGAAAAAGCCCGTAAATCCGTTGACCAGGTTAAGATGATTTTTCCTCATCAGGCCAACATACGAATCCTTCAGAACGCAGCCAAGCGCCTTAACATTTCGATGGATTCTGTCTACACCAATTTGGAGAACACCGGGAATATTTCCAGCGCCAGCATCCCTGTATGCCTGGATGAGGCTTCCAGCAAAGGTCTTCTTCATAAAGGCGACAATATCGTTCTTGTAGCTTTCGGAGGCGGGCTTACATACGGTGCTACGCTTCTTACCTGGTCTTACTGAGCGCTTCGTCAGGGCTTTTCTTAGGAGAGCATCGAATGTGCCGGTTTCTTACTTTTTAATTTCCAAGGAGGTCAATAATGGGAAAAATAGCTTTTATTTTTCCGGGACAGGGCGCTCAATATGTTGGGATGGCTCAGGAAATCCATACTTTTTCACCCAATGCAAAAAAGGTTTTTGACGAGGCTGACGAAGCCCTTGGGTTCAGTGTGACGGACATGATTTTTTCCGGCGACGACGAGACCCTGAAGATAACGGAAAACACTCAGCCCACTATTCTAACCGCCAGCGTCGCCTGCGCTCAGCCCCTGCTGGAGGCGGGCATCAAGCCCTTTATGACAGCAGGCCTCAGCCTTGGTGAATACGGCGCACACGTACTTGCCGGAACCTTTTCCTTTAAGGATGCGGTGAAGCTTGTACGCAAAAGAGGCAAGCTTATGCAGGAAACCGTTCCTGTAGGCGAGGGCGCTATGGCCGCACTTTTGGGCCTTTCCAGAGAGGATGTGCTCACGGTATGCCAAAAGGCAGGAGAGGTCGGCGTGGTAGAGCCTGCTAATTTCAATTGCCCCGGCCAGATCGTGGTGGCGGGAGCGGCCAATGCCGTTGCCGAAGCCGTAAAGGTGGCCACGGAAATGGGCGCCAAGAGGGCCATGCTCTTAAATGTAAGCGCACCCTTCCATTGCAGCCTTTTAGAGCCTGCGGGCCGTCTTCTTGCAAAAGAGCTTGAAGCGGTTGAAGTTAAAAAGCCTGAAATTCCGGTAGTATCCAATGTTACCGGAAATAGTATCGGTGAGAGCGAGGATGTGAAGGAGCTTTTGGTACGCCAGGTGAGTTCCTCTGTCCGCTGGGAGGATTGTGTGAAAACCATGCTTGAGGCCGGTGTGGATACCTTTGTTGAAATCGGCCCGGGGAAAACCCTTTCCGGCTTTATTAAAAAAATCGACAAGTCTGTCAAAACCTTGAATGTCGAGGATAAGGCCTCTCTGGAGGCAACGCTTACGGCATTGAGGGAGGTGGCTCCCTGAAATGAATTTTAAGGGGAAGACCGCCATTGTCACGGGTTCTACCCGGGGCATAGGCCGGGCTGCAGCAGAGGCTTTCGCAAGGCAGGGCGCCAATGTGATGCTGTGCGGCACGGGCGCTTCCGTTATTGAGGCAGCGCAGGCTCTGGCTGATGAAGGGCTTTCGGTAAGCAGCTTTTCTGGCGACTTAAGCGTATCGGGCAAGGCTTCTGAGCTGGTTGAGAAAACCATTGAGGTATTCGGCAGCCTGGACATTCTTGTCAATAACGCCGGAGTAACTGCCGACAGGCTTTTAATACGCATGGAAGAAGAGGATTGGGACAGGGTTCTCGATACCAACTTAAAAAGTGTGTTTCTCTTAACCAAGGCAGCATCCCGTATTATGATGAAAAAACGCAGCGGGAGAATTATAAATATTACTTCCGTTACGGGACTTATGGGAAATGCCGGTCAGGCCAACTATGCCGCTTCCAAAGCGGGTCTGGTGGGCTTTACCAAATCCGTCGCAAGAGAGCTGGCATCCAGGGCTATTACCTGCAATGCCATTGCTCCGGGGTTTATTGATACTCAGATGACAGCCGGGCTGCCTGAAGAGCTTAAGGAGAATTATTTGAAGAGCATACCGCTGGGAAGGTATGGGACGCCTTCCGATGTAGCCGATCTGGTTCTTTTCCTTGCCTCAGAGCATGCGCAATATATTACCGGGCAGGTAATAAATGTTGACGGTGGGCTGTATATGTAATATTATTTCTAATGGATGCAATAATAGTGATATATTTCATTGCAATTCCTGTCTGGAAGGGGGTGAGTGTTGTGGCATTTGAGAAGGTTAAAGAAATCATTGTCGAGCAGCTTGGAGTGGATGAGGGTGATATAACAATGGAGGCGTCGTTCATCGATGATCTCGGTGCTGATTCCCTTGATATAGTTGAGCTTATCATGGCTCTTGAAGAAGAGTTCGATTTGGAAATACCAGATAAGGAAGCAGAAAAAATTACAACCGTTGGTGATGCTGTTGATTACATTAAGTCTCACCAATAATTAAAACAAAATAAAAAAAGTCCCGCCATTTATGGTCGGGGCTTTTTTTCTTCTAATAATACGAATTAGTGATAATGGAGTTAACGCACAGGGGGAGTTATTCCCGTGCATACAGGAAGAAAGGATGCGTATATGAAACGGAGAGTCGTAGTCACCGGTTTAGGTGTTATCCATTCCCTCGGGACGGACGTGGACACGTTCTGGAACGCTGTTAAAGAAGGAAAGAGCGGTATTAAAACGATTTCCAGATTTGATACAACCAACTATTCAACTAAGGTCGGAGCCGAAATTGATGATTTTGATCCCACCCGGTTTATTGACAAAAAAGAAGCAAAGCGTATGGACAGGTTTACCCAGTATGCCGTGGCTGCTGCCACAAGGGCGGTTGAGATGTCCGGTCTGGATTTTAAGACCATGGATCCCTTCCGCGCAGGCGTCATTATCGGCTCCGGTATCGGTGGCATGGAAACCATGGAGGATAACCACAGAAGCCTTATAGAAAAGGGTAATAAGCGCGTAAGCCCCTTTTTCGTGCCCATGATGATTGCCAACATGGCCGGTGGACAGGTTGCCATAAAATATGGCTTAAAAGGCTATAATGCCTGTGTGGTAACTGCCTGCGCCACTTCCAACCACTCTATGGGCGATGCCATGCGGGTCATTCAAAACGGCTATGCCGACGTCATGATTACCGGCGGAGCGGAAGCTTCTATTACGCCTCTTGCCTATGCAGGCTTCTGCAATATGCGGGCAATGACTGAAAACACCGATCCTCTAACTGCCTGCAGGCCCTTTGATAAGGACAGAGACGGCTTCATTATGGGCGAGGGCGCCGGTGTTCTCATTCTTGAGGAATATGAGCACGCGGTAAAAAGAGGCGCCGATATAATCAGCGAATTAGTGGGCTATGGCTGCACCTGCGACGCTTACCATATTACAGCTCCCGATCCGGAGGGCGAGGCAGGAGCCAAGTGTGTTGAGCTGGCTCTTGAGGATGCAGGAATAAAGCCTGAGCAGGTAGGTTATGTCAATGCTCACGGCACCAGCACACCCCTTAACGATCCCCTTGAAACCAGGGCCTTTAAAAAGGTTTTTGGTGACCATGCCAAGAATCTGGCTGTGAGCTCCACAAAATCCATGACAGGGCATCTTTTAGGGGCAGCAGGCGGCATTGAGGCCATTATTTCCGCTCTTGCGCTGAAGGAAGGCTTTGTGCCTCCCACCATCAATTTGGTTAATCAGGATCCGGAATGCGATCTGGACTGTGTCCCCAATATCGGCCGGAAGAAGGAGCTTGAGTATGCGGTTTCAAATGCTCTGGGCTTTGGCGGACATAACGGTGTGATCGTACTTAAAAATCCCGCCGTTTAAGACAGGATGGGCTCTTAAGCCAATGAACCATTATGCTATCTCCAAACGCAAACATAGATAGTGAAAAAGCCCGGACCGGCAATACGCCTGTCCGGGCTTTTTCAATGACGGATTTTATCCCTTCACTGACCCTATCATAACCCCTTTTATAAAGTATTTCTGAACAAAGGGGTAAACAAGGAGTATGGGAAGGGTGGAGGCCACTATGGTGGCGGAGCGAACCGCCTCGGGCACGATATTCATTAAATCGTCGTTGGATTTGGCCTCAAGATCCGCCGCGCTGTCGGTTATGATGTCCCTCAGGTATAAGGGCAGTGTTTTAACCGAGGTTTGAGTATTGTAAATCATAGCCGAAAAATAGTCATTCCAAAGGCCCACCGCCGAAAAGAGGCAGACCGTTGCGAAAACTGGCATTGCCAGGGGAAGAATGATGCGGAAAAGGATGATGATATTCCCGGCTCCGTCGATGCGGGCCGATTCCTCCAGGCTTTCGGGCAGGCTCTCAAAATAATTTTTTATCAGAAGCATATTGTAAACGCTGACAGCTCCGGGCAAAAACAGTACTCCAAGTGTGTTGAGAAGATTGTAGCTTTTCATCTGAAGGTACATGGGAATCATTCCCCCCGAGAAAAGCATGGTGAAAACAAACAGGATGAGAATGCCCCTCCTGCCCGGTATATGGCGCTTGGACAGGGGATAGGCGGCAAGGCCCGTTACAAGGATGGAGAGGGCGGTGCCGGCCAGGGTAACAAAAACCGAGTTTTTAAAGGAGCGAATAAAGAGATCGCTTTGCACCACATATTTCATGGTATCCAGCTGAAAGCCCATGGGGTAAAAGGTAATACGGTTGGAAATCAATGCCCATTCCGAGGAAAAAGCCTTGGACACGACGTTGAGAAAGGGTATCAGGGTGACAACCGCATACAGCGTCATAAACACATAAACAAACAGGTTGACGGCCACATCTTCACCGGTGAGCCTTTTTAAGGACTTTTTCATATTAGCCTGCCTTTCTTACCAGATGCTGGAGCCGGTTGACCTACGGCTCAAAGCGTTGCCTGTCATAACAAGGATAAAGCTGACCACGGAATTGAAAAGTCCCACGGCAGTGGTAAAGCTGTAATCCATTTTTCCGATACCCAGACGGTAGACATAGGTTCCAAGGACATCGCTGACCTCGTACACCACCGGGTTGTACATGGCGAGGATTTGCTCGTTGCCAGCCTCCAAAAGCCCCCCGATACGCAGAATGAACATGAGGACAATGGTAGGGAGTATGGAGGGAAGGGTGATGGACCAGATGCGGCGAAGCCGCCCCGCACCGTCGATGATGGCGGCCTCATACATTTCCTGATCGATACCCGCAATGGCTGCGATAAAGATAATGGCGTTCCAGCCCACCTCCTTCCAGCCCGCTGAAAAAATGAGAACGGGCCGGAACCAGGAGGTGGAGGTCATAAAGCTGACAGAATCTCCGCCCAGAGCGGTAATGAGCTTGTTAACCATGCCTGACGAGGGCGAGAGGATGGCCGTAAAAAGTCCCGCGACAATGATCCAGGAAAAGAAATGGGGAACGTAAATGATGGTCTGTACGGTCTTTTTAAACGGCGTCCAGTGTATTTCGTTGAGTATCACCGCCACCAGAATACCCATGGGAAAAAGGATGCCTATCTTCAGAAAGCTGATGATGAGCGTATTTGAAAGGACATTGTAAAATTCCTGCGAGTTCAAAAGGCGGATGAAGTTTTTAAAGCCCACCCATTCGCTTCCCTCGAGCCCCTGAAAAATGTTGTAATCCAGAAAAGCAATTTGAATTCCCCACATGGGCAGGTATTTAAATAAGATAAGGAAGATAACAGCGGGCAGAAGCAGCAGATACATGTCCCAATAGCGCAGGATGCGCTTTCCAAGTACAATGGGCTTGCTTCTGCCGCCTTCCCGTACTGCGGCTGATACTTTGTTCAAAAGAGTCCCTCCCTGTCGGATGATTTGCATTGAAACGGCTTGTTTAATCGCAGTTTAACTTCATAAGGCCAGGTAATAAGGTTTATGCTTATTTGCCGTTATTGAATTCCTTATACCAGTCGTTGTATTCCTGGGTCATGGCAGCGCCTCCTGCATCCATCCATTTCTGGAGGAAATCGTCATAGGTTGCCGTGGTTTCAGAGCCTGCGATAATTTTGATGGATTGATCCAAAAGCATCTGATCCAGGGACTGCTTGTTCTTGGAGGTTTCGGGGAAGGCAGGCGCTTTCCGGATTTCGCTGTTTTCGATGTATTCAATGAAGCCGGGGCCGTTTATGGTATTCCAGCACTCATACTGGAGCTTGTTTTTGCGGTTTCTTATTTGCCAGAGGTCGGGATAGAGTTCAACGTAGCGTCCGGTGGAGTAGTTGTTGGCATCGCCCCGTTCGTCGAAGAAGATGGGATCAACCGGCCAGTATTCGCCCTGGTCATTTACGGTGTAGTGCACGTTTTCATAACCCACCGTCAATATTTTAAAGGCCTCGGGCTCCAGCTTGAGGTTCATGAAATTAACCGTATGGGCAATGTTTTTGGAAACGGCGGGAATAAAGGCGATACGGTCAAAGCCGCCGGAATAGGTGCCGATGGCTTTGCCGCCGGGGCCTTCCACAGGCGTAAGATAAACGGTTTTCTGGTTTGGCTGGGTTTCCGCCATGGTGGTGAAAATGGAAGGCGCGCTGAAGAAGCCGTAATTGCTCATGCCCGCAATGCCGTTGGTGTACTTTTCGTCCACATTGGCTCCTTTGTTGGCTGGGTATTCGGCATCCAAAAGGCCTTCCTGATAAAGGGACTTCATGTAATCCAGGTAATCCTTCATGCGGGGATCGGCGCCGCGGTAAACCAGCTGGCCGTCCACCTCATTCCATTCAAGAGGAATGCCGAAGGCCCCGATAAGTCCGTCAATAGCCACGGTGGTGGAGGTAAGGGTTAAGGGAATGGTAGGATTGCCTGTGCCGTTATCGTAGCCCTTAAAGGCCCTTAAAAGATTGGTCAGGTCATCCACTGTTTCGGGAATCGCAATTCCCAGATTTTCCATCCAGTCCTGACGGGCCCACAGTGCGGAGCGCACGTCGCCGTGACCGTCAAATTCAAGCTGGGACATGCCAACGGCGAATAGCCCATCGTTTAGGGTAAAGGAGTCCCGCTCATAATCATTCATGGCGTCGTTCAAATAAGGCGCGTATTGAAGATAGGGATTAATATCGGCCAGGGCGCCCTGCTTGGCATATTCCATAACACGGGCAATATCACCGCCGATAACGCAGATATCATAGAGCTCGCCGGAGGCCATAATGAGATTGAGCTTATCCATGGCGTTTTCGGCCGGAAGCATGTCGTACTGCACCTTGTAGCCGGTAATTTTTTCAATGTCCGCAGCTACCGGAAGGGTATTGTAATCCTTGCTCAAATTGATGTTCAGCTGGCGAAGAACCGGCTTATCACCTGCCGGGAGCCAGCTGTCACCCTCGGCAGAGGTGCCCTGGGAAGCCGAAGGGCTCGTCTGGACAGATGGGGTGCTGCTGTTTCCGGCAGGTGCCCCCGTGCCGCAGGATGCTAAAAGGGAAATACAAAGGGCTGCTGAGAGAAAGGTGGTTAGAATTTTACTTAAATTCATGTCTTGTTCCTCCTCGTTCACTATTTGATTCACGGCCGTTAAGTCCTTCTGACCCAAGGCCGGATAATCGGACAGGATAGCGAATCAAGAATATCAAAAGCACGGGAGGATGGTAAAGAAACAAAGCTATGAATTTCTAACACATCTTTCACATGTTGCTGACTTCATGTTTTTCGGCAAGCTTAAGCGTCACCGTGGTATATTTGCCCTCCTCGCTTTCTATTTCCATTCCAAAGCCTTCGCTGCCGGAGAAAATAAGTATTCTGGAACGGACGTTATGGAGGCCAAAGCCTGATTTGTTACTGCGGGGGGAAGCGGTAAGCAGCTCCTTAAGGGCTGTCTCATTCATACCCGCACCGTTGTCGGTTACGGAAAGGCATAGCGTGCCTGCCTCCGTGTAAATATCCACGGCAATGGCGCCCCTTCGGTTTTTTTGCTTGAAGATGCCGTGATGGAGGGCGTTTTCCACGATGGGCTGAAGAGGCATTTTGGGAAGAAGGCAGCCGGAGGCCTCCGGCTCCATGAGAATTTCCAGGTCAAAGGTGTCAC
>JAEXPO010000067.1 GCA_023446675.1 Bacillota bacterium
TGCTCAATAGGTGCTTTTTTAATCTCGATATCCTTAAGTCCCTTAAGTTGGGACAACTGCCCCATAAGTGCTTCAATAGGCGTTTTATCCAGATCTATTTCATACTCGTAAACCTCGTGGCTGGAGGAAAGCAAGTGACAGTGTGTTATCTGGGGAAGCTTGGGCATTGTACCTCCTCCCATGGTGAGATTTACACGGGTAAGATTACCGGTTACGTTTCTTAAGCCCTGGAAGCTGCCGTCATAGGCAACATGGCCGTTGGAAATCATGAGTATACGCTGAGCCATTTCCTCCAGGTCATCCATATCATGGCTTGTAACCACAATGGTAACCCCATCCTCACGATTGAGCCTTTTAAGAAACTCAATCATTTGCCGCTTGGCTACCACATCCAAACCCAGTGTGGGTTCATCCAGAAGGAGAAGCTGGGGGCTGTGGAGCAGAAGCAGGCCCAAATCCGCCCGCATGCGCTGTCCCAGGCTCAGTTCCCTTGCAAAGGTCTTAAGAATTCCTTCCAGGTCGAGAAGCTCAATAACACGGCTCAGGTTGCGTTGGTAAACCTCGTCCGGAATATTCCATACAACCTTTTTCCATTTAAAGCTTTGAATAACGGGATGATCCCACCAAAGCTCGGTACGGTTGCCGAAAAGTATGCCCAGGTTTTGCATAAGAGGAATGCGATCCTTAAGGGGGGAGCGGTCCAGAACCGTAATTCTCCCCTCGTTGGGCAGAAGCATACCGCACAAAAGCTTCATGGTTGTGCTTTTTCCCGCGCCATTGGGACCTGCGTAGGCCACAAATTCACCCTTCCCAATAGAAAAGGATACCTGGTCCAGCGCTTTGATTATCCGCTTTTCGGGCTTAATGAGATTTTTTAGAATCCCTTTTCCGGTGTTGTCGCGCTGCCACTGGGTAAAGGTCTTTGTTACGTCTTTTAGATTAACGGCGATATCCGTAGGGAACATATCTGTTGGAGCCTTTTGTAACATAATATTTCAATCCTTTCCTGAATAAAAAGCTGGCTGTTAAAGCAAATAAGAAGGTTATGGCAAAGGGAAAATAGGGAGTAAAGCCAACGGGAGGCTTCCCCAAAAGGCATAAAGCGGGGAACCAGGCCATAAGTCCCTCCGGAAGCAGGGTCAGAAGGGGAATCTGAATAAAAAAGGGCATTCCCGAAAGTGGGAAGGTACTTAAAAACCAGGTGCCCTCAATGGCTGTGGTCGCTATCTCCTCCATGGCTACCGGAGCGTAGAAGGCGGCGCTGGACACCGCATAGGATCTGGCAATGATAAGGATCATTGTGGTGATAAGGTAAACCACAAGCATAAAAAGCCACCACAGGGTAATGGAAAGCTGCAAACGCTGAATCGAGATAATCAACATAATACTTCCCACAACCATATTGCTTCCTCCTGTAAAGGGGGAAAAGCCGCTGGTTAAAAGCTGTATGCCCAGGGGAAGCGGCTGCATGTAAAGATGATCCAGCTGGCCTCTTCCTATAATCCGGCTGATATGAATGTTATTGCCTGAGCCGAAGAGTATAAAAATTCCGGTGACGAGTGTGGAGTAGGCCATCATAAAAAGCACCTCATCCGCACTTAAGCCGCCTATTCCCCCGAAGCGGACCGCAATAAGGTAGACACCGGAAACCGTGGATATATTGGAGATGGCATCGGCAAAAATCCCGGCCAGGGCATATTTTGTGTCCCGCAGCAACCAGGCCAGATCCATTTTGGCTGATATTGAAAGCAGTTGAAGCACTCGCTTGAAATTAATTTTATCCGCCATAGCTCACAATTCCTTCCTGTGATTTTTTGAAGATGTAAAGAGTAACAGGCCATAAAACAACATTCCAGAAAAGCTGGAGGCCTATTACCTCCAAAGGGTTGGCAGAGCCCGCAAGAAGGGACAAAGGGGCCCCGCCAAGGCTTGCAAAGGGCTGATAAGCCATTATTTCGGCGATCCCGTAGGGAAGAAGCTTTATGGGAATAACTGTTCCGGAAAAGAGAGAGACAATGGCAAGATGAATTCGGCTTACAAGCCAGGTCATGCCCCTAAGCTTAATGCACAGGCAGGCCAGAAGAAAGTCCATGGCAAAGCCCAGGGTAATGCATAAAATCAAGCTGGGGTAAAAATACCAGGTTGCGGGTATCAGGCTTACGCCTAAAAAAGGTGATAGCAGGGCCATGGGCAGCGAGAACGTAAGCAGCATGGGAAGCCACCCTCCGACAGTTTGAGCGGCAAGCTGACCCAGAACCGAGATTGGGCGTCCGTAGAGCTTTTGAAGAACTCCCTCGGACAACCAGCCCGAGGCTGCCGTGCGAACCACCAGCAAGCTTGACAAAATAGTGCTGGCGTAAGTGTAGGACAGCATCTGGGGAAGGCTCATATCCGCCTTAACACCTGATGACAGGGCGGCTCGCCAAAGGAAAATAAGTGCCACAAGGGTTCCTGCTTTGAGGAATATGTCGGGCAGGAGATAGATGATGCCGCCGTTGGTTTTTTCAAGACAGGCCATTTGAGCTGTTTTTATATATTTAACCATGTGTTTGCTCCTTTAAGTAATTTCCGGGCGCAAAAAAACCCGGGTTCGTTTGAACACCGGGTTGCAGCACATGGCAAAGCCTTTTTAGAAGGCTGGCTTTATGTGAGGCAAGAGGCATTCAAAACGATTAAAATGGGTAGATTTATCCCATAAAAGACCAATTTTGGCACAAATATGGGGAGAAAGGGCGCAAATATCCCTATAGAAGGCTTTTTTGAATGCAATGCCGCGCATAGACTCATCTTGAATCCATAATAAGCTTTTCAAGCCGGCCCAATGTTTCATACCTCTCACCACCTTTCATCAAAATTAGAAAGTACTCATGTGGGGTTATTTTTAAACCACCATTAAGCATTTTATGATAAAACCAATATTCCTGTCAACATCGAATAGGATTAATTTTATTGTAATATTATTGAAATTTTATTGAAGAAAGCCCTTTAAATGCTCTACATTGGATTCCTCCGTACGCAGCAGCTTCCGTCCGAGGGAGATAATGGCTTCATCTGCGTTGGCATACTTATTAAGGTTTTTTGTTGCGTCAATAATTCCCATGGTGCTTCCCTGCATCATCATTTCCGCCATATGGGAAGGACTGTGGTCGGCTAAGGTGTTTACATTGATTGAGAACTGAGTTGTGAGCTTGGCCATGGTACCCAAGTCCTTTTCTTCGTGACCTTTTTCCTTCAGAAGTTCTCTGGCCTGGTTATTTATTGCTTTATATTCCTCAAGCTGAGTGGCCAAGTGGTTTTTAAACCTTCCATCCTCTGTTTTCTTTAAAAGCTGTTCAATTGAATGGACTCCCATTTGCGAATTCTGATAAATATAATTGAGTAGCTCGGTGTTGCCGTCCATAATATATCCTCTCCTTTGTGGTTGTGATGCTTTTAGTTTGTACAGTCTAAGAATTTTTAAACCAGCCTGTTCAGTCTGTGTTTATTTTATGATTAGTAAATGTGAACCTGGTTTTTCAGTTTGCTGAATGTGGTTAAAATGAGAACCCAAAACGCTAAGCACTACCAAAGCCTTCAAGAGATTCCCGGGATCTAACGAGCGGCAGGCCTGCTGTCAGCCCTCATGGTCACCTTGCTTTTACAAAAAAGAGGTGCACGGAAATTATTTCGTACACCTCTTATTAACCTTGTCAGCTGCTAATTCGCATGATATGCAGACTGGCATTTAAGCTGGGACCAAATAAAAGGCTTCCGCCTGCCACACTGGAGACAGCAAGGTCCAGTGTATCTCCAGCTAACAACGGCACAAACGAGCTTACATTAATAAACTCATAATCCGAAGTCAGTACTGTTGAAATAAACAGTGACGGGACAGAGAAATTTGTATTTATACGTACGCCAACATCAAGGCCAAAATTTCCTGTTGTTGACTGGGCCAGAATTAGGAATTCTATCCGATAGATGCCAGGCAAGACGATTGTTATCGTGTTGGCACCCGCGGTTAGATTGGTGCTTTGGGCTGTATCCCCTATAGCCACAACCTCTGTACCTCCGTGAGGAATAGTTATGGTGTGTGCAGCATCATCATATATGCCGCCGAATGAAGCCAACTCAGCAGCTCCTACTAATCCGGCAGGTCCAGTGTCGCCGGTATCGCCGGTGGGTCCTGTAGGGCCGGTGGGTCCGGTAGGGCCGGTATCACCCGTAGCGCCAGTGGCCCCGGTGGGTCCGGTAGGACCGGTATCACCCGTAGCGCCAGCAGCCCCAGTGGGTCCGGTAGGGCCTGTGTCACCGGTAGCACCAGCAGCCCCGGTGGGTCCGGTAGGGCC
>JAEXPO010000115.1 GCA_023446675.1 Bacillota bacterium
GCGGAGCACTCCGATGCCTCCTATTATGAAATCATTGTTCCCTGGCAGACGCTGCAGGCAATTGAGACCTATGGAAGCCGTTTGAATTTCAAGCTTTCAGGCGGGGAGGTAACCCTCAATCAGGGAAGCTTTGACTTAAGTGCCGTTAAGTCCCAGGCGCTTACCGGAGGCGGCAGGGAGCCCATGATCGTATTGAAGATTGAGCGAAGCAGTACGGTTAAAAACGCTCTTCCCACTTCCGTGTCTCAGGTTTCCAAGGCTTACAGGCTTACTGCCGTAGCCATGGGCTCTACCCTGACGTATGCGGAAATCGGAAATGTCATTTATAACATACTCAAGAAATCGGACGCTACCGGACCCTTCCAGTACGGCATTCTGGATACGGCGCTTACAAAGGTCCTTAAGGAGCTGGACAGCTACAGCTATCGAACCCACACGGAGCTGCAGGATCTTATCAAGAGTGTTATAAACGATGTGGAGACCCAAATGTCACGCTATTTAAGGGATATGATTGACGGCGGCAGCGGCTACAAGCCTGCGGCTGCGGTAAGCAAATCCCAAACCTCCTTCCCAGGACGAATCGGGATTAAGCTGGAGTACACCTACCAGGCTGGGAAGAGCGTACCCTATGTCAACTACGGATCTTCCTGGGCGGAGGCCTCGGGCAATAAGGCTTATGTGCTGCAGACAGCTCTGTTCCGTGTTGAAAAGCCGGGTGAATACACTGTGGTTGTAACCGGCAATGTCAGCGTGGTTCCGGGAGACTCCTCCGAGTCCCTCATAACCACCCTGGGCCGCAAATACGATCTCACCAAGGTTTTCGGGACAGGCACCTTAAATACGGCCAATCCGGTAACAGGGCAGCAGGCCCTCACCCTCTACGCGGTTATTACCAGCCGTGAAGAAGAGCTTACGGGAAAGACCCCTGCTCAGAAAGCAACCACCCTGGGCCTGGGGGACGTGGTGGGAGCCAGGCAGCTTTCGGGCTATATGGACAACCAAAGCTCCCTTTCCATGGCGGTTAAGCTTTATGGCGCCAAGGCAGGTATTGAGCCTAAGCTTATGAAGCCCTCCAAAACCATTTACATAACCAATAGCAGTGATATAGAAACCCGCCTGTTCAATTATGTCGTGGTGGGTCTGGACTTTAATTTTGACAGCATGGAAAAGAACCGCTACAACGCCACGGAAAGAACTACTGCCGGTAAGCTTCTGGACATGGTATCCAAGGTTTTGGAAAAGCTGGGCGAGTGATTAGGCTGTAAGGAGAGTGAAAACCTTGATGATAAAAGGGAAAAGAACAGCAAAAGGTTATTGGAGGCGAGGTGCCCTCATACTGGCGCTTGTCTTTCTATGGACCCATTTGGGACAGGTTATGCTTCAGGCTGTGCCCACACCCATAAACGCACCCACCAACTATCAGGTAAAGGATATTGGCTATGATTCCGATTCCTATACCAATAACTGGTTTGTGGAGCTCGGCTGGACGCCGCCTTCTTTCCCAACCTATACCGAAGCCTATTACAGCCTGGAGTTGAACGAGATCCTTTACGGCAGCGGGCAAATCCGCCAGGGAGCGTTTAACCTGCCGGTCGCCGTCAGCGAGACAGGCTATAAGCTTACCGAATACTTTCCCGAGGGGCTGAAGCACGGAACCATCTACCAATCCACCCTTCGGGCCGTATACAGCCATTCCTCCACCTCGGACGGAAATTATACGGTCACATCCTCCCGATCAAACCCAGTTAAATTTCTTACCGATTTGGACGTTTCCGCAGAGCTTATTGCCGGAACCAATCAAATTAAGATTAAGTGGGACGATGTCTGGGATACCACAGGCCGTATAAATTACCAGATTCTTATATCCGACGCCAAGGGCTTTACCAATCCCCCGGCCATTCCCTTAATTGTAGGCTCCAATTTGAGCAATCCCGACGTGCCGGTAACCATCAACCAGGCGGAACGAAAGCTTGAGTTTACGTATATGTATGCTCAGCCCGGACGGGAATACAACATAAAGGTTATTCCGCTGCCTGCCTCCAATGTGTCCAAGGTCCCCACCGATGAGATCGAAGTGGTGACCATTAAAACCGATATCCTTTTAAGCGCGGTGAAGGTAGGCTACACAAATGAGGGAGATACGGTATGGAAGCTCTCCTGGAATCCGGTTGTTATCGATACCTCTACCGCCAGCCGGGTGGAGTATGAGCTCTACCGCTATACCAATTCGGACCCCAACCCCCTTATGTACCGCCTCATACCGGGGCAGGACAGCTATGAGCTGGTTATCCCCAAGGGAGATACCAATACCTACAGCTTTCGAATGGATGCCAAGGTTTATATGAACGACGGCTCCGTTATGAACTTCATATCCAATAATAAAGTCATTTTAAGGGAGCAAATACCCCAGCAGCCCGAGGCTCCCGAGATAACCGACAGCTTTCCGGAGGCCAGTCCCGCGCCTCTTTATTTCAGTGATCTTCTAACCTCATCGGAAGCTACGGTTATGTGGCTTGCCCCCTATGACGGGGAAGGGTATCTGGATACCAATGTGAGCTATGACATTTATCTAACGGAGGATATTAACGAGGTCACCACTCCGGACAGCCTGAGCCGAATTGCGTCGGATCTTTATATCGGAAGCTCCGGCCAGATAAAAAACAAAAATACCGGCCTGGTTGAAGGCTTTAAGTACACTGTCGGAAACTTAAAATCCAACACCACCTACTATTTTGTTATTTACGCCAAGAAGCATTATCTGGTAAGAAGGGAATCGGACGGAGTTATGGTTTCCACAGCCTATTACTCCAAGCAGTCGGTGAAGGTGATTGTTACCAAGCCCGATGCCAGCGCGGATCGCCCGGTAGCCCCTCCAAGCCCGCCCTTTGCAGTCAAATCCCCTTCGGAGGATAATGTCACACTGACTGGGGCCACGCTGACCCTGAAAAAGCTGTGGTATGGCTTCTTCAATGAAACGAAAAAGGGCTGGGATGCGGTAGACAAGGCGGATTACGAGGCAAACGCCCTTCTTACCAACGGCGATCCGGATAAAAAAGATTCCGTTTTGGTCAACTATGGCGCCGGCTGGAAGGTAATCCCTCATGTTATCAGCTATTCCAGCGCACTGACGGCAGTGAGAATCCACAAGCAGGATCCAACCATTCAGCAGATAAGCTACAATGATCTTGTCCTGTCTGAAATGGATGCCTTTAAAATCCAGCAATCCGCCGTTAATGTTCCCAATATCGCAGATGATGCCTTGCCCAGTGAGCAGAATTTTGATATACCCATAACCGGCCTTGCCCAGAATACAGCCTATATTATCTGGGTCACCATACAAAATCAAAACGGAGATATATCGGATGCTTCGGATCCGGTTATAATAACAACCCCTGCCGATGTTTCCCAATGGCCGGTTATACCTACCGTACCGGAGGATGTCAAGGGCATTGCTGCCGATAATTTCATCGATCTTTTCTGGACTTACAAAAGCGGCATGAATTACGAGATAAAGGCTGGCACCTCGGACAGCTTAAGCGGCGCTTCCATCACCGCAACAGTTACCTATGCCGAGCTCATGAGCCAGACCTATTACCGGCTCGCCGGACTTTCACCCAATACCCTGTATTATATCTGGGTACGGGCCGTGAGTACGGGCTCCGCCGGGGGTACTCTGTACTCCGACTACAGCAATCCGCTTCTTATAAAAACAGAAGCCTTCAGGCCTCCTTCCGTACCCACCGGCTTTGGTATTAAAGGCGGAACCGAAGGGATTACTCAAAATTCCGTCGCCTACGAATGGGAAACTCTGACAGGCTTGAAATATTGGCTTGAATTTTCCGACAACGCTAACTTTACCGATTCAAAATGGATTGAGGTGGCAGGGAATAATTATACTGTGACGGGACTCATTTCCAATCGCCGCTATTATGCCCGGCTTTATGCGGAGGACCTTGCAACAGGCCTTCGCTCAGAGTCCACCCGAACCATTATGATCATTACAAATAAGAGCAAGGACGATTATGATTCCAGCTACGATCTGGACGATGCCCTCACAGGAGACGGCCTCATTATAGGGTCAAAGGTGGAAAACGGCGTGTGGATCATCACCTCTGTGGATGCCAATTCCCATCTGCTGGCTGAAAAGATCCGTTCGGTTTCGGGTCCGGTTATGAAGCTGGATCTTACCAATCCTCCCAGCTCAACGGTGCACACCGTAAGGCTGGATTTGGGAGCCCAGGTTATTGATGCCCTGTCGGCAATGAAAAAGGAGCTGTACATCCAGCTGCCGTTTATGAATATCCTGTTAAAACCGGGAACCCTTGAGACGGACACCTACTTTATTTTAAGGGGACAAAACGCCAATTTTACCGTCAGGCTGGAAACCGTTTCGCCTGCAAGTCAGTTCAAGGCGGCCTCGGAAATGCAGCTGAAAAGCCCTATTGCACAGGTAAAGGTGCAGACGGCTTCAGGCGGAGGTTCTTTGGGAAGCTTTATTAAGCCCCTTCAGGTGGAAATGCCGGTAAACGGTATCTCCAGCTATGGTGCCGGTCAAGTTAAAAATTATGCCTCTCAAGCCTCGGGAGGAGCCTGGTCGGCTATACCGTCCTGGATTGATTATAAAGCGGGAAATGTGGTGGGCTCCCTTTCCTTCCCGGGAGCTGTGGCTGCAGCAGCCTGGGGTGTGACGGTACCGGTTACAGTTCCTTCCTATGTGGCTGACAGCCTGGAGGCCATTCAGTCGGTTTATTCCCTGAAGAGCCTCTCCGCCGGAACCTTTAACGCCAATGCAAACATAACGGACGCGGCGGCGGCCAAGCTCCTTCTTGATGTTATGAACCAGGCCTATACTGCTTCGGATGTTGTTGAAAAGGCGGCAAGGAGCGGTCTTGTTCAAAATTCGTCGGAAATAGCGAATAGTAATCTTCGCAAGGACAAAGCTATTGATATGCTTGCTTCCCTGTACCGGCTCAAAACCCATGAAAGTATTACACCCTCCCGGCCGAATGTTTGGTATCAGTTTAAGGATTTGTCAAACGTCAATGCAAAATACCTGAATGCGTTCAAATTTGCATTGGAAAACGGTATTGTACAGGGCAACGGTTCCGGCTATTCGCAGCCCGAAAAAATCTTGACTTACGGTGAATTTTTGTCACTTTTGGAAAGAGTTCTCCGTTTGTGCGGCGAATTGTAGCAAATGTTCCAATGATTCATTTTCCACGGTTTAAACCCTATCGATGAGACATAATAAAGTTGTCATTCCTTTTTGAATGACGAAGCAAAAGCTTCAATCAGCAAGCCTTAAATTGCGTACATAGGCACTGGAATCCCTTGGGTAACCCAAGGGATTCTCGCGCCAAATAAAGAAGTAAAGGGTGTTTGCTATGGAAGCTTTCGTTATCAGAGGCGGTAAAGCCTTAAAAGGTACTGCACAGGTCAGCAGCTCAAAAAATGCCATTCTACCCATTCTCTCTGCTTGTCTTTTAACTACCGAAAATTGCCTTATTAAACGAATACCGGGTTTGGATGATGTAATTGGAATGTGTGAGCTGATAAACAATTTAGGCGCCGACATTCACGTAAATGGGAAAATCAGGGAAATAAATGTCTGTGCAGAGGAGATCACTGAAAGCACGGCGCCCTATGAAATTGTCAGCAAGCTGCGTGCTTCCTTTTTAGTTATGGGATCCCTTCTGGCCAGAACCGGTATGGCCAGGGTTGCCATGCCCGGAGGCTGTCCCATTGGCAGCAGGCCTGTGGATTTGCATTTAAAAGGCTTTGAAGCCATGGGCGCTCATATTGAAAACGGACATGGCTATATTGAGGCACGCTGCCCGGACGGCCGCCTTCATGGAGCCCGGATTTATCTTGATTTTCCAAGCGTCGGGGCCACGGAAAATCTTCTTATAGGCGCAGTTCTCGCCGAGGGCCAAACCATTATTGAAAACGCGGCCTCAGAACCGGAGATAAATGATTTAGCGGCTTTTCTCATAAAAATGGGCGCCCGGGTAACCGGTGCGGGAACGGATACCATTATTGTTCAGGGTGTGGAAAAATTAAACGGCACCGACCATTCCATTATGCCGGATCGCATTGAAGCAGGAACCCTCATGACGGCAGCAGCCATTACCAGGGGGGATGTAACCTTGGAAAATGTTGTACCCGAGCATTTGAGGCCTGTTATAGCAAAGCTTCGGGAATCGGGCTTTGAAGTAATTGAAAATGAAACCTCAGTGAGAGTAAGGGGAGACGGAAGGCCCAGTCCCCTGGACATTAAAACCCATCCTTTCCCCGGTTTTCCTACGGATATGCAGGCCCAGTTTTCCGCGCTTTTGGCCTTTGCCTCCGGAACAAGCATGATCGTGGAAACCATTTTTGAAAACCGGTATATGCATGTCAACGAGCTTAAGCGCATGGGGGCGCTTATTCGCCTTGACGGACGCAGTGCGATAATTGAAGGACAGGAGCATTTGCTGGGAGCCCAAACCCGGGCAACCGATCTAAGGGCCGGTGCGGCCCTCATTCTGGCAGGCCTGGGTGCCAACGGTATCACTGAGGTATTGGATATACATCATATTGACAGAGGCTATGAATTTATTGAAAATAAGTTACAGAGGCTGGGAGCGGATATCCGGAGGGTTGATTAATCCTCCGGACTGTCCGGCAGATTCCCCGTGGCCGGACAGAGTGGAGGAAACAGTATGAATCAAAAAGATAAAGGCGGTCAATATAATTTTTTCGCTTTTCTTTCCCGCATGAAGCACATTTACCGATGGAGCCTCATGCGGAATGTCAATCCGGAAAACATTCAGGAGCACAGCCTGCAGGCAGCCATGATTGCCCACGGGCTGGCTGTTATAAAAAACACGTATTTTGGCGGAACGGTAAATCCCGAGGCAGTGGCCCTGAAAGCGGTTTATCATGACAGCAACGAAACGCTGACCGGGGATTTGCCCACGCCCATAAAATATTTCAACCCGGAAATTGAAAAAGCTTATCATGAGCTTGAAAGCCTATCTCGGAAAAAGCTGTTAACCATGCTCCCGGAGGAAATTGCCAGGGCTTTTGAACCGGTCCTTTTTTTTGATGACCAATCGGAGGAAGGAAAGCTTGTCAAGGCGGCGGATCGCCTGTGCGCCTATATCAAATGCGTTGAGGAAACCAAGGCGGGAAACGGTGAGTTCCGCAAGGCCGAGCAGGCTGTGTTTGAAAAGATTAAGGCTCTGAATCTTCCGGAGGTGGACTTTTTTATGGAACATTTCATCGAAAGCTTCCGGCTGACCCTCGATGAGCTTAATTAATTTCAGCACCCCAAATTTTCATATTTAAAATGAATGAATTTTAAAGTGCTTGCTACATGTGATATGCATTGCTATAATGAATTTTAAGGCATTTTTTCGGGTATAAAGATTCCGTAAAGAATGGCCTATACCGGTTTCGGTGATGATATACTTGGGAAGGAATGAAAAAGATGAAAGCAGTAATTTCTGTTTTGGGCTGTGACAGGGTGGGCATTATCGCCTCGGTTACAGGCATACTGGCCAAGACCAATGTAAATATTCTGGATATTTCCCAAACCATTTTGCAAAATATATTTACAATGATTATGGTTGTGGATTTATCGGGGTTAACCGTTGAATTTGCCGAGCTTAGCGTGATGCTTCAAAAAGCCGGTGAGGAGCTGGGCGTGGAAATTCGCCTGCAAAGGGAAGAAATCTTTACAAGCATGCATAGGATTTAGGTGATATGATGTTTAACGGCAATGAAATACTGGAAACCCTGACAATGATAAAGCAGAATAATCTTGATATACGCACCATTACCATGGGAATTTCCCTGAGGGACTGTACCTGTGAATCCGGAAGTAAAACCAGACAGCGGGCTTATGACAAAATAACCCGCATGGCTGAAAATCTGGTTAAAACCGGCGAGGATATTGAGAGAGACTTTGGCATTCCTATTATCAATAAGCGAATTTCCGTAACGCCCATCGCACTGGTTGCAGAGGGCAGCGACGAAGAGAATTATGCCAAATTCGCCGTAACCATGGATGAGGCGGCTAAAGCGGTGGGAGTTAATCTCATCGGAGGCTTTTCCGCCCTTATTCATAAGGGCTACACAAAAGGCGACCGGCTTTTGGTTCAGTCCATTCCGGAAGCCCTGTCCATAACCGAAAGAGTCTGCTCCTCCGTCAATGTGGCTACCACCAAGGCGGGCATCAATATGGATGCTGTGAGGGATTTAGGCCAGGTGGTTAAGGACTGTGCTGAAAGAACGGCGGACAAAGGTGCGGTTGCCTGCACCAAGCTGGTGGTTTTTGCCAATGCGCCGGAGGACAACCCGTTTATGGCAGGGGCCTTTCACGGAATAGGCGAACCGGAATGTGTTATCAGCGTAGGCGTAAGCGGTCCCGGGGTGGTTGCAAGTGCTTTAAAGCAGCTTAACGGTGCCGATTTTGGAACCGTTGCCGAAACCATAAAGAAGACAGCCTTCAAAATAACCCGTATGGGCCAGCTTGTGGCTCAGGAAGCTTCTTCCCGGCTGAAGGTGCCCTTTGGTATTGTGGATTTGTCGCTGGCTCCTACTCCTGCGGTAGGCGACAGTGTTGCCCACATTCTGGAGGCCATGGGCCTGGAGCGCTGCGGCACACATGGTACCACGGCAGCTCTGGCACTTCTTAATGACGCGGTGAAAAAGGGCGGTGTTATGGCATCCTCCTATGTGGGCGGCTTAAGCGGAGCCTTCATTCCCGTAAGCGAGGATGCAGGCATGATTGAGGCGGTTAAATGCGGGGCCCTGACCCTTGAAAAGCTGGAGGCCATGACCTGTGTGTGCTCTGTGGGACTTGATATGATTGCCATTCCCGGAGACACCTCCGCTTCGACCATTGCGGCCATTATCGCCGATGAAGCGGCTATTGGCGTGGTTAACAGCAAAACCACCGCTGTACGCATTATCCCTGTTCCCGGAATGAAGGTAGGCGATGTGGTGGAATACGGCGGCCTGTTCGGAAGTGCTCCTATTATGGCTGTCAACCCTTTTTCATCTGAAGCTTTTATTGCCCGGGGAGGAAGAATACCTGCACCTCTTCAAAGTCTTAAAAACTAGAAGCGGACGGGCGGAAGGATAGAGTCGTAAGGAGGCTTTTAAATGATTTTCGAAAAAAATAAGGTACAAGGATTTACCGTTGTGAAGGTGGAAGGGCAGGTTCGCCTTTCGACACAAACCGAATTCAAGGACTATCTGGATGGACTCTTCACAGACCATGGCAGCAGCACCATTATTCTGGACATGGAAAAGCTGGAGTACATCAATAGTGCGGGCATCGGTATTGTGGTGGATACCTTTAAAAAATTCCGCGACCATGAAGGACGCATGATTCTTTCCGGTCTGGCACCTGAGCTTTTAAAGCTTTTTGAAATGACAAAGCTCAACCGTTTTATTGAGATTTATCCCAACACGGAAGAAGCCATCTCGAAAGCCGGCCAGGATAAACTCTGAAACTTGGGAAAGAGGCGGTGGGGAATGATAACGGAGCGTTTTGAAGTAGGGGATATTGTGGAGATGAAAAAAGATCACCCCTGCGGAAGCAAAAACTGGAAAATAACCCGTGTAGGGGCTGATTTTCGCATGACCTGCCAGGGCTGCAATCATTCGGTTATGATTCCACGTGTTAAATTTGAGAAAAGTGTTAAGAGAATTGTTCAAAAAAATTCCCTTGAAAACGTCCGGCAGGAGGAACCCTAAACGGTTCTTGCC
>JAEXPO010000172.1 GCA_023446675.1 Bacillota bacterium
GTTTTTCTTGCCGGGTAGATATATACTAATACCATTCCCATTAACGGATAATAAAATAACACTCATGCCGTTAACGAACGTAAAATTGCTTACGGTATTCCTCCATGGAAATGGAAATCGGACAGGCTTTGTTTTTTACAGCCTCCATCCGATACTCATGAACCCTCTCAAGGGCTTGAGCAGAAAGCTTCCCGCTAATCAAGTTTAACACAAGTTTCCTTGCAATGGAAAGCCTTTTGAGGAGTTTTGCATTGCCAGTGGTACTTTTAGTCTGCGTTTTAATCATTGTCTAATCACCTCTTTGATTACAGTCTAATATAGATATCAATGAATGTCAATATAGCATTTAGATGATTATCTAAATGCTAGGGGCACGGGTTGGAAGACTGGGTTTTAAAGGGCAGTAAATATGAGAATAGATATAATAAAAATAGAAAGAAAATGGAGTGATGTGATGGAAGGGATAGGCTTGTCGAAACAGAATGACATATGAAAATGTTATATGAATATGAATAAGAAATAAGAAATAAGAAATAAAAAATAAGAAATAAGGGAATAAGGGAATAAGGGAATAAGGGAATAAGGGAAGGCTGGCAGGACGCTCTGAGCATAACAAAAAGCCAGTCCGTATGGACTGGCCTTATTGCAGCTCGAGCTGCTTATCTGGTGACCCCAAGGGGAATTGAACCCCTGTTACAGCCTTGAAAGGGCCGTGTCTTAACCTCTTGACCATGGGGCCATTGGTAGCGGCGGTCGGAATCGAACCAACGACACTGCGGGTATGAACCGCATGCTCTAGCCATCTGAGCTACGCCGCCTTGGGTCGCTCTCGAGCGCTATTACATTCTAGCAAAGACTATAAGGCTCGTCAAGAGTTTTTTTAAAGCTTTTTGAAAAGTCCTTCAATATATGCTATTCTATATGCGTTGGCACACTGGGCTCACGGATTTTGACGGGTAAAACGGCAATTTTTGGCGAAAACGGTGGGTTTGGCGGATAATATGGCTTATTTCATTCAAAAAAGGAAAGGATGCCCGGAAGGAATGAAGGAAAAAATATATACCATCCCTATAAACGAAGCCTTTGACCAAAAGAGTGAGTGTCCCCTGTGCCTGTGTGAACGAAAGCTTGAAAACGATGCGCTGGAATATCATTTGGGCCCGGCTATGATGGAGCCGGACAGCCGTATTGAAACCAATCGGACGGGTTTTTGCGCCATCCACTTTACACGGCTTTACAATATGCAGGCCAACCGTCTTGCTCTGGGGCTTGTTATCGACACCCATATGATGGAGCAGAATAAAGCGTTGGAAGACATTTATAAAAAGTATGAGCCCCGCATAAAAAAGGATCTGGAAAAGGGTCTTTTGGAATCGGCGGTAGACAGTCTCAAGGGCAAAAAGGGCGCAGGGCATGAGTTATCGGAAAGCCTTTTGAAAAAGTTGAGCGAGCTTGAAAAAACCTGCGCCGTTTGTGACAGAATACAAAACAACATGACTCGGTTTTTGGAGACCGTCCTCTACCTTTATTTCAAGGAGGAGGAGTTCAGACAAAAATTTAATAATTCCCAGGGGTTTTGCCTCAAGCATTTTAAAATGCTTCTGGAAAGTGCCTCCAAGGAGCTGGGTGCTGCGCGGCAAACAGCCTTCCTGGAGGGGCTTTTGCCCCTCCAGCTTAACAATATGAAGCGGGTCCAGGAGGAAGTCAGTCATTTTACAAAAATGTTTGATTACAGAAGCGCCAACCTGGATTGGAAGAATTCACGGGATGCGGTGCCCCGAAGCATTGAAAAGCTCAGCGGGCCCTGCGACCTTATGCGGTAAATAAGCATAAGGCAGCGAACGCATAGTGAACAGTAAACGCATAGTGAGCTGTAAACGCAGTGAAATGAATGTTCCCGGTGAGAAAGGAATATACGGAGTATGAGAAAAGAACGGTACACCTATACGGATCTTCTGTCCATTATGTCCCGGTTAAGAGCCCCCGATGGCTGTCCCTGGGACAGAGAGCAGGATCATGAAAGCTTAAAGCGTTACCTTATTGAAGAAACCTATGAGGTTTTGGAGGCCATTGACCAGAAGGATCCCAAAAAGCTGTGCGATGAGCTTGGGGATCTTCTTTTGCAGGTGGTCTTTCATGCCCAGATAGCCGGTGAAAACGGCCAGTTTACCATGGATGATGTTTACCATGGCGTAAGTGCCAAAATGGTAAACCGCCACCGTCATGTTTTCGGCGATGAAAAGGCGGAAAACTCCGACGATGTGCTGAAAATATGGGAAGAGGTTAAAAAGGATGAAAAGGGCCATGCCACACAAACTCAGGCCCTCATGGACGTGCCTCCCCATCTTCCGGCCCTTATGCGAAGCTACAAGGTTCAGCAAAAGGCGGCTCAGGTAGGTTTCGACTGGGACGATCCCAGGGATGCCCTCTTGAAGGTACGGGAAGAAACCGATGAGGTATTGGAAGCCATGGAAAAGGGTGACGCCGGGAAGGTGGAAGAGGAAATCGGGGATTTGCTTTTTGCGGTGGTCAATGTCTCACGCTTTGCCAAGGTTCAGCCTGAGCTGGCACTTGGGGCTACAGTAAAGAAATTTATCCGTCGGTTTGAGCATGTGGAGAAAAGAAGCCGGGAAATGGGAATGGAGCTTACATCCATGACCCTGGCGGAAATGGATAAGCTCTGGGACGAGGCCAAGGAGTTGGAAAGAAAGTCCTAATCCGTTCCTTGCTGATACCTTATAGTTGATAGAATAAAACAAATTGTCAAAAAAACAAATTATTTCATCGGTGCTGCTATTCATTGGGTTGCGGGCAAAACCCGCTTTAGATCAATATCTATGAAAACAGTGTGATATCTATCCGGATTATATCCGGACATGTTAGGGAGGAATAGGTTTTGCGTATTGATAAATTTTTAAAGGTGAGCCGTGTTATTAAAAGGCGTACTCTGGCAAATGAGGCCTGCTCCAGGGATAAGGTGGCCATTAACGGAAAGGTGGCAAAGCCCGGTACGGAGGTTCATGTAGGCGATGTGGTGGAAATCCGGTTCGGTGAAAACCTCACCAAATTTAAAATCCTCAGAATAGCCGAGCATGTTAAAAAAGAAGAGAGCGGCGAGATGTACGAGCTTTTATAAGCCTTTCGCAGCTTGCGGAAGAATGAGTGAAAAAGCAGGGGCTAAAGGCCCCTGCTTTTTATATGGGCGGCTTTTAAAGGCATAACTCACGATTTTCAGGCATAAAATCAATCGGCGGCATAATCCGCGGTCATGCCGGAAGAGCTCCGGACGGCCACGGCTTTTTAAGGAGGAGGTGCTGTTATGCCGGAAGAACGCAAGGCTTTTGAGCAGCGTGCTCAAAACATCATATTAAAGGACAGAAGGCGTCTGATGATCTCCGGAGTCCGACATGTGGAAAGCTTCAATGAGGAAGGCATTGTCCTTGACACAGAGCTTGGCATTCTGGTGGTCAGGGGCATAGGAATTCATATCAATAAATTGAATGTGGAAACATCGGAATTGGATGTTGAGGGTGAGATCTGCGCCTGCGAATATCTCGACAGCGGGGCGCCGCAAAGAAAGGGAGGCTTCCTGTCAGGCTTTTTCAGATAGGAAGGCGGCGCTGACATGCAGAATAATTTAACTCTGGAATTGACGGTTTTTGCCGGAGCGGCTGCTGCAGGCGTGCTGGCTGCCTTCGTGTATGATCTTTTTCGCCTTAAAAGGCGGATTTTGAAAACACCTTCCCAGCTTTTGAATGTGGAGGATGTTTTATTTTGGATATTTTCAGCCCTTGTGCTGTTTATAGCAGCCTATGCCCTGAGCAGCGGGGAAACCCGGTCCTACTTTTTCCTGGGCTGCCTTTTGGGGGCCGTGGTTTATCGCACCTTGTTAAGCCGGCCTATCC
>JAEXPO010000195.1 GCA_023446675.1 Bacillota bacterium
AGCCTATCCTGCTCCTCTTGTTTTCGTATGGCCTCCTGGCTGTCAATGGCGTTGGAAAGCTTTTTATTTTCCTCTAGCAGGGCCTCATTTTTCTTTAACATTTCCTCATAGGCCGATTGGAGATCCCCGGGCTCACCGGAAGGCTGAGCCCCATTGGTTCCTGCACCGAGGCCCTTTATGAGGGTATATCCCCCCCAGACGCCAATAACAACCGCCACAACGGCGGCAGCCCTGACGAGGGTTCTTATGAACTGCTTTTTTTCAGCTGAGTATAATTGACTTGGGAGAGTGCCGAGGATAGGCGCTGCAAGCTTCAAAAAGTCCTTTGAAAGCCTTTTTAAGGCTCCCTGTGAGTTTGAAGAGGATATGTCCAGAATAAAGGGGGCGGCGTTTACTTTTTGCTCCCGTGGGATACCGTTGTCCACAACCAATCGTACTTCTGTTCTCAGCTCCTCGGGTATTTTATCCTTTCTCATTCCGTCGGCCATAACGAGAAGGATGTGATCAACGCGTCCCCTGTGAATCGCCTTATAATAGCTTATTTCCTCCATGCACCACCTGGACTTTGATGTTTCTCCGGTAAGCACGACGATTAAAAAGGCCGACTTTTGAAGGGCCAGCTTAATGTCCGTTCCCAAAACGCCGTTGGCGGGAAGATCGCTTTCATCTCTGAAAACGCGCAGCATACGCCCGACTTCGACATATCGGCCATTGAGGGGAGGCTTGTACTCTTCCAAAAGCTTTTGCAGCCGCTCTGCCACAGCCCTGTCATGGGGCAGGTGCCTGTGGCTTATAAATGCATCGTAAATAAATTCGCCCTTAGGTATGTCGCTCAATTTAAGAAACCTCTTATCCTGCTATTTCATAAAACACGCAAGCAAATGGCCAAGCCATCAGCTTTTATTATATCATACCGCTGTGCTTTACAACTGAAAACAAATGACTGAAGGTTGCAAAATCCCCATTGAATCGGCATAATGTTATTATGCCGATTCAACTTTATGACTTCAATCCTTCGGAGATGATTTTTTGCTGACAATACTGGTTGTGGATGACGAATATCTTGTTCGAAAGGGAATACGGGAAACCATTGACTGGTCTTTCTACGGTGCGGAGATTATTGGTGAGGCCTGTGACGGAGAAGAAGGACTGCAACTTGCTCTGGAGCATAATCCTGATATTATTCTGACTGACATACGCATGCCGTTTATGGACGGTCTTGAATTCATGGAAAAACTGCGGAATAACGGTCTGGAGTCAAGCATTATCGTTCTAAGCGGTTACGAAGAATTTAGTTATGTTCGTACAGCAATGCAGTTTGGGGCGGCAGATTATCTGCTCAAGCCCATTGATAACCGGCAGCTTACGGACACCGTGTTAAAGACATCTGAAAAGATAAAAAAGGAAAGAAGCACAAAATATTATTTTCAGCGGCTTCAGAATGAACTGTCCTCCATAAAGAAGCATTTTTTGCAGGAATTATTATCAGGGAGTATAACAGACAGCGAAGAAATAATGGACAAGCTAAAGTTTTATGAAATGCCTATAGCTTTAGTGGATAATTATGCCATTTGTGTACGTATAGATGAATTCGCCCAGATTCTGCAGCAATTAACTCCCGTTAAATTAAATGGACTCAGGGAAAGGATCCTGGAATATATAGCTCAGTATCTGCTCTTGAATAAGCGCTTTAATGGTTTAGTCCTTGAAAAGGGAGAGGCGGAATGGGTAATTCTTTTACAGGTACTCAATCCAAGCGACGATATCCTAGCCCTTCTGAAGGAGTGCGCCATACAGCTTGCAGACCAGATTGACAAGCTGGGTGAGGCTTCTGTTTCCATCGGCATCAGCGATATCTGCACAAATGTGGCCCATATCAGCCGCGCTTACAGGGAAGCCTATACTGCCTCCTTTTTTCAGATTTTACCCGGCAGCAGCAGTGTTGGGCATATCAAGGAAAAGGAAGTCACCGGCTACCGATGGGAAATTAATGAGGCAATTCGATATATAAGGTGCCATTTCAGAGAAAACATCACTGTTGATATGGCCGCAAAAGAGCTCTTTATAAGCGCTTCCCATCTTATGCACCTTTTTAGGGAGCAGGTCGGAAAAACCTTCAACGATTGCTTGACGGAATACCGGATACAGGCTGCCAGGGAAATGCTTAAGGATCCCAGGAACAAGGTGTACGAAGTATGTGAGCGTATAGGCTACGGTGACGTAAAATATTTCAGCCAGCTTTTTAAAAAAATAACCGGAACCAGTCCCAGTGAATATATGAAACGGTAAACCGATGAGCAGGATAATTTTTGTTTTACGAAAAATGAGTATCCGAAACCGTATAGCAGCGTTTTTACTGGCAGGATTTATGTCCTTCATCCTAGGAATCCTCCTCTTTTCAACTCTTTTTTCCAAGAATGTGATGCAAAAATATTTATTGGAATATGTGGAAGCTATACAAAAAGAAATGGTCTCCAGCATCGAGCTGACAGTAGATGTGGTCACCATGCTGACAGTTCGCCTGAAAGCGGATCCGGATATCTATAATCTCTTTGACAATGAGAAACTCACCTATAATCAACGGAATGAACAATTAAGAATTATTCTGGACAAGCTCCTGGTGCATCCGGAGCTAGTGGGTAATATCGCTATTGTGACCGATGACGGAAGTTTTTACAGCTACAGCAGAGCGGGCGGAACCGCTCAGTGGGAAAACAAAGCCTTTGTAGCCGACATAGCGGCCGCCTCCGGGCCGATTTGGGGAGAAGAGGTCAGGGACGAGGAAAACCGATTCTATATTCCCTATGGTATGAAATTCCGAAATTACATAACAGGTCAGCAGCTGGGCTATCTCATCGTATTTCTTCAGGAAGCCGCGCTGTTGGATATCTACGATGAAAGCCTGCAGGAATGGGGCTACTCCTTTATTGTTTCACAGCAGGGCTATGTGCTTTCTCATCCGCGCCGGGACTATGTTGGAAAGGTCATTGTGCAAATGGATGCCGTCAGTGAGGATAATTTTAGCCTCACTCAGATAACAGACAGCGGCGACGGAAAAATTTTGACCATATCCCGTGACTTTAGTGAAAGGCTTGTAAGGCTGGGCTGCGACTGGAAAATTGTCAGCGCTGTCAACTACAACAAATTATTTAATATTATACAAAGGGTTAACCGCTATCTTTTGATTATCAGCTTAATCATGTTTCTGGCAGCTGCAAGCCTTTCAATAGTTATAGCCAAGAAAATTAACCGGCCGGTTCAGCGGATCAAGGAAAAGCTGAATGAATTTGGCAAGGGTCAGCTGGATGTCTTCCTGGAGGCTGGCGAGCGTGATGAAATTTGGGAGCTGGAAAAAAGCTTTAACGACATGGTAAAGCATATCAAGGAGCTAATTGATAACAACAACAGGGAGAAGGAGAAGCAGAGGGAATTGGAGCTCATTGCACTTCAGGCTCAAATAAATCCGCACTTCCTTTATAACACCCTTGATGCCATCGGATGGATCGCTAAGATAAAAAAGCAGGACGAAATCAGTCAGATGGTTCTGGCTCTGGCCAGATTTTTTCGGCTCAGCCTTCACAAGGGAGATAAGTTTATTACCGTCGAAGAGGAGATACAGCTTGTAATGAGCTTTGTCCAGATTGAACAGACGCGTTCTCCGGAAAAGTTTGAAATAAACTATGATATTCCGGAGGAAATGCTGGGATATAAAATAGTAAAAATTCTGCTGCAGCCTCTTGTGGAAAATGCCTTAAAGCATGGAATCGGCCGAAAACGCGGAAAGGGAACCATTCTGGTTCAGGGAAGAGAGGTTCCTGAGGGGTTAAGGTTTAAAGTCACGGACGACGGTGCGGGCTTTGATACGGCGATTCTTAATCTGGACAATACCAGTTTCCCTGTTCGGGGTCGGGGGTATGGCCTGAGAAATGTGGATGAACGCATCAGGCTGGAATACGGACCGTCCTACGGCTTGCATGTCACAAGCCATCCAGGGGAAGGAACGACGGTAGAGGTGCTTTTAAAAATAATTGATTAAGGGGCCGTGGAATCCTGACCTGTCTGGCTGTCTTCAAGCGGCTTTTGCATTTTAATATAGAGTGAGGTCAGGGGCTGGGTTACGCTGGACGTAAGCAGCCTAAACATAAAAAAACAGAGGGCTGAAACGAATAGAAATACAAGCAGAAAGATTGCTTTTAGAAAACGAAGCTTGCTATAAAGTGCCTCCAGATCGAAAACGACTGCAATACGATCCTCCGCAGGGGATAACCTTTTAAAGACAATAAGATACTCGTCCTGGACAAGATAGGACTCCTCTTTTTCAGCGAACTGCTTTACCTTGACCGCATCAACAACCGCTGATGGTATGGAGCTGTTATAGGAAGCCGACAGAAAGCTTCCGTCAGCAGCCAGAATAAATGCTCCCCCCACATTGAGATAATCGCTGTCTTCCGTATTATAAAAGGAAAAAACCGAGCTTATGTTCGTATCGATAAGCAAATAACCCAAAAGCTGCTTGCGGCTGTCATAAAGCTTTGTAATCATGGTATAAAAGCCGGTATAGAGTTCGGGCTTCAAGGAGGTATAAAAACCGGTGAGCGTATTGCGCCGTACCATCCAAAGGATCGTCCCTGAGGACTCCCTAAAATCACTGATGCTGTTATTTTCGGCAAGCTCGTCAAGGGTAGGCGGGTTGGAGATATTACTGGTGGTGTAGATAGTCTCATTTCCGGTATACAGGGAAAGAGAGGCGATGTTGGCATTGGTCGCTATCATACCGTCCAGCAGCCCTGCAACAGTTTCATAACTGCTGAAATCCATAAATGTTCCATTACTGTTCAGATTATTGACTACAAGCCGTGAGGTTTCTTCTATAAGCTTCATATAAAGCTGACATTTCTTATTCTGCTGAGAGGTATATTGAAGTGTAAGCTTAAGATTGTTCTCGTAAACGTTTTGTTTAACAATGGCATATGTGATAACCGCAACCAGGGTGAAACAAAGGACAATGGTAAAGCTCAAAGCTGAAAGGATCATCCTGCTTAAACTCTTAAACATATCAAGGCTCCTTCAATAAATCCTCCAGTTACAGTCTAAAATGAGGAACCAAAAAATGCAACAGCTATAAAATCATTGTACAAGGTTAACAGTTTTACAAACCAGTTGACAGTTCTACACCCTTTTTCACACCTAAACCCTGTGCTACCATAGTAGCATCCGGATCCGGCATTGCTTAAAGACATGTGCACAAAATACAAAAGCTTTTTTTCAATATTTATATATTAAGAGAGGAATGGATTAGAAAGATGACAAAAAGATTTCTAAGTCTGGTTATGAGCCTTACCCTGATGCTGACTCTGACTGCAGGATGCGGAAAATCGGGCTCGGAAGGACAAAGCGCAGCTGCCCCCAGCGGAACTGCAAAAGCTTCCACGCCATCCGGACAGCAGGATCCCATTACCATCACCGTCAGCAATTGGCCGAAAGAAACAGATGCAGGCTATCAAATTGCCCAATCCCAGCTTGAAATTTTTAAAGAGAGCTATCCCTATATAACACTGAAAACCGACGAATGGACCTATGATGTTAACTCATTTCTCCCTAAGGCGGCGAGTGGACAGCTTCCAACTGTATACACCACCTGGTTTACCGAAATCCAGAAAATTTTAGATGCCGGGTATAGCGCCGATATTACAGAGGTAATGCAGAAATACAATTTGGATAAGGACCTGAATCCGGATATGCTGGCACTGGTGAAGCGTGACGGAAAATACTACGGACTGCCTTCCAGCGGTTATGTTATGGGTCTGTGGTATAACGTCAATCTTTTCCGCGAAGCAGGCCTTCTGGATGAAAAAGGCGTCCCTCTGTTTCCAAAAACCTACGATGAGCTGGCTGAAACAGCTAAGACCATCAAGGACAGGACCGGAAAGGCAGGTTTGTTTTTCCCTGGAAAGAACAATCAGGCCGGTTGGTATTTTATGAATATAGCCTGGGCTTTCGGCGCCGAATTCGAGCAAAAGGTTGACGGCAAATGGAAAGCGGTATTCAACAGTCCTGAGGCGGTTGCCGCATTACAGTACATAAAGGATTTAAAGTGGAAGTACGATGTTCTCAATTCCAATATCCTGACGGATGTCAGCGAGCTATTCAAGCTTTTTGGAACAGATCAGGTTGGGATGTCCTTCGGTACCATAGATTGGATGAATGTGCCTATCAATGACTATCAGATGAGCAAGGATAATATGGCTATGTCCGCACTGCCTGCAGGGCCTTCAGGAAATGCGACGCTTATGGGCGGAAACCTTTATATGCTGGCCCCCGGCACGACACCCGAACAGCAGGACGCAGCTATAAAATGGCTTGAGGTAACGGGCTATACCGCTAAAACAGACACCCTGGATCTCAAGGGCCTGGAGGAAAACTATATTCTGCACAGGGACAGCGGACGTATTGTAGGCCCGCTTGGTTTACAGGTATGGGTGAACCAGGCTCGTGCTAACGCCGAAAAGGTTGTGCGGGATAAATATATTACGGTAAATATGGATTTGTGGCAGGACTTTGTCGATAACGGCGCCACAGGCATGCGTGCCGAGGAGCCGGTTAATTGCCAGGAACTGTATAAAGCGCTTGATGTCGCTATTCAAACCGTAGTCACGGATATCAACGCCGATCCTCAATCAGTAATGGATAAGCTTGTGGAGGATTTCCAGAGAGATTATCTTGATAAGGCCCAGTAAAACCCGCATTATTCAAAAGGCACACCCTATTAAGGCAGGCTGTGCTTTCACAAACAACGGTAAATGAAAAGCTCGGGGCTTCAAATCCCCTCCCCGGCAGTCGGATTTGCTTATGCAAACGGCTGCCGGTCAGGATAGCCGGCAGATTCTCCGCCGGCTATCCGCCATCATATAAGAAAAGAGGTATCCTAGTGACTAAGCTCTTGACAAAATTCGGTATGCGCTCAGTCTTAACCTCCGAAAGGCTGAAGCTGCTCCGAAAAATCAGAAAAGAAGCAGGCGCATGGCTTTTACTGCTTCCTTCCCTGCTTTTGTTCGCAGTATTCGTATGGCACCCCTTAATTTCAGGACTGGTATTATCCTTTTTTGAAACAAAGGGCTTCGATATAATAAAGTTCAACGGGCTTCAGAATTATGTGGATGTCGTCAGCGACTCCGCGTTCAAGACAACCCTTGCCAATACCGCCATCTATACACTTTGGTCACTGGCGATAGGTTTTTTAG
>JAEXPO010000232.1 GCA_023446675.1 Bacillota bacterium
ATACGGTTCAAGCAGTGTCTAAGCGCTGTTGAATAACTTTGCCTACCCGAAAATAATTTAAGGAGTGAATCAGAATGAAACACATCAGACGTATTGTCCTCGTTCTGCTCAGCGCGCTTGTCGGGCTTGCGGGGATGCCTGTGACCGGTTTTGCCGCGGATTCGGAAATATGGCCGGGATACCCGGCTGCAGAACTTCTTCCGGCCGAGACAACCATACCTGATCCATTCAAGTTTTTTGACGCTTCCAAGGATCCCACCGGAGACGGATATGTCTCCACCGCCGAAGAGTGGACCCAACGGAGGGAGGAAATCAAAGATCTCGTTCAGCGCTATTGGCTGGGGTACCGCTGGCCAACCCAGGCCCAGGATGTAAGCGGGGAAACGAAAGTGGTTATGGAGGCCAATGAGATTTCCGTCGGCTTTAACTGGCCGCCCTATTCTTACCCCACCATTATCAACATGGAAGAAGAATATGATAAACTGGCCGCAAGGCTGCTTGAGGGTACAGTGGAAATTCATGAGCTTGTTTCCGGTACCTACGGCTCGACCACGGAAGGCGATGTAAAGGCGTCCTTCGGACCCGCAGGAGACGAGGGTGAGGCCCAGGAAATGGCCCAGGCCGCCTGGAATGCGGGTTATTACGTACCCTACACTTCCTTCGGAATGTCCTTTCACGCGGTTCTTTCGGATTATACCGGGCCTCTGTCCGCTCCTCCCAAACCGGAAAAGCCGGTCGTCTACCAGACTGTCACCGTTTCCAATCCGGATACGGGGGCAAAGGAGAGTTTTAATATTACCGTAACCACACCGGACGCAGTTTATGTGGAGGCTGCCTGGGGGGACCCCAACGCCCGGGTTCCGGTCATTTTCGATATTGGCGGAGCCATATCCCAAACTGAGACGGTTACAGAGCAGGGATATGCCTACATTCGGTTTACCCCCACGGATATCTATCCTGATGACAGCAGCGCCGATGACGGCATAAACCGGGATGGCGTATACACCCGTCTTTATCCCTATGACAAGGATCAGTACGAGTATGCCTCCGGTGCGCTTATGGCCTGGGGCTGGGGCGTCAGCCAGATTATCAGCGCGCTGGAGCAGCCCGCCGGAAACGGTGGAGCCGCCTGGGGCGAGCAATTGGGGATTGACCCGTCCAAAAACCTTGTTACGGGACATTCCCGCTATGGAAAAGCGGCTATGTTTACCGCCGCCTTTGACGATCGTATAGGCATCTGCCTTGCCAGCGAGCCCGGCGGTTCTGGAATTCAAAGCTACCGCTATAAGGTGGAAGGCAAGATATTTAACTTTAACACCTATGCCAAAGCCGACAGGGTATACGGCAAAACCGAGATTCCAACCGTCTCCTATGGCAGTGGAAACAGCTGGTTTCCGGAAACGGCGGCGGCCTTTGTAAATAAGGACAATCAGCTTCCTTTCGACTCCAGCGATATCATTTCACTGGTCGCACCTCGTCCCTTCTTTGCCTTGACGGGCATTGACGCTCACTGGCTGGGCAACGAAGGCGGGGTGGCTGCGGTACAGGCCGCTTCGGAGGTTTATGCCTACATCGGCAGGGATGAAACGGAAAAAAACAACATCGCCGTCCGTGCAAGGGAAAGCGATCATGTTTTTTACAACCGGGATCTGCCCTTTGTTCTTGCCATTTTGGATAGGGAATATAAGCAGAACGGAGATCAAAAGCTCTATGTCAGGGATTTATTCCCCGAAGGCAACGGCTCTCTTGGCAGCATGTCCTATCCGGACCAGACCTATAGCCAGATTAGCGAATTCAATTCCTATCCCTTCGATATCAACAGCTCCTACCTGCCCTGGTCCCGCCCTGACAAGTACACCCTTTGGACCTCCCAGGAGAATTTCCTGACAGGGCATCCGGTAACGGTTGCCGCCCATTCCGACGCGCCGGACGTTAAGCTCCGCCTGCCTGACGGAACTGAGCTGGACGCATCTGACAGGAATGAACAGGTGTTTTCCTTTAAGCTCACGGCACAGCAGGCTGTGTACGGGCGTTATGAGCTCGTAACCGTCGGAGGAGACAAGGAAAACCGAAGCGTCTTTTTCGCCGCCGTCAGCCTTGCCGATTCCCTGCGCCACGCCACCTCAAAGGGTGATGAGGGAGAGGAAAACCGTTTGGTCGGATTTTCCAGCAGGCTGGCCAACAGCAGCGAAAATCCTCCCGTGGTGTATGTGGATGGCAAGCCTGTTACCATGAGCTTTACGCCGGAGCGGTTCAAAGCCGAGGAAACGACCCTGCTGGAATACGGCATCCTGTTCCATGATAAGCTTTTTGCCCGTATAGCCGATGAAGGCTGGAATGAGAATAAAACCTTCGACATTAAAAATCTGAAGTTTGTGACTATACCTGGCTTTACCTTTGAAATTTCTGTCGGAAATATTTATGCTTCTTCTGCAAACTCAGGGAAGGACGGCGCTTCAAAATTTACCCAGCCCATAAGCTGGAATGTGGAGCGCTATAATAACGGACCGGCAGCGGTTTGGCCCGTCATACCCGACACAAAGGCTGAAAAGGAGGCAGTGCTGGCCGGTAAAACAGTAGCAAGAGCCGAAGCACCCGAGCCCAAGGAAACTCAGTTCAATGCGAGTATTACCGGTACAGGCATACGGAGGGAGGGTGACACCACAAAAATAACCCTCAGCTTCGACATGGCTCTGGATACCCGGGAATTTGGCTTCGGCCTCAGTATGGCGGACTCATGGACCACCCAATGGTCCGAGGACGGAAAGCAGGTTACTTTGTCTGTGGACTACAAGGCGTTTCCTGAAAACTCCAGTGGGGATATTATTGTCTTCCGCTTGAAGGATATGGCAGGAAACCTTATTCCCGGACCCCTATACCTGTCTCTGAATCATAAGTCCGAGGGAGGACAGGATTCCGGCGGCAATCCCTCCGATTCGGGTTCCACACCTGTTTCCACACCTGTTCCCGCGTCGGGAGTCGTCACCATGACCCCGGCTGTTAACGGAACCACGGCGGCGGTAAAGCTGGATGAAGCCAAAGCAGGAGAACTGCTTAAAAAGAATGTCACGGTGCGGCTGTCAAAGGCATCGGGAGTGGATGCCTACGGGTTGAGCCTGCCTGTCGGTGTTCTGAGTGGAGGAACGGGGGAGAATGCGCTAACCCTGGCCACGGAATTTGGAAGCATCGTCCTTTCCGACAGGATGCTCTCCGGCATAGCCGGAACTGTTGGCAAGGAAGCTGTGATAGCTATCGGCCGGGCTGATGGGACCCAACTGTCCGATGACATTAAAAAGGCTCTTGGAAGCAGACCCGCCGTCACCCTTTCTCTGACGATTGACGGCAAGCCTGTGGAATGGAATAATCCGGAGGCTCAGGTCAATGTATCCATTCCCTACACGCCAGATGACGAGGAACTGAAAAATCCCGACGCCATTGTTGTAGGGTATGTGGATGGAAACGGCAACAGTTTGACCGTACCCAGCGGCAGATATAATGCCGAATCCGGCGCGGTAGTCTTTAAAACAGGGCACTTCAGCGTGTATGGGG
>JAEXPO010000275.1 GCA_023446675.1 Bacillota bacterium
TCAGCTATGGGCGTCTCTCTTTATGCTATGTTTATTGGGCTTTTAGTGCCTTCGGTAAAAAAATCACTGAAGGTTCTGGCCATTGTTATTCCTGCCGCATTGCTCTGCTATGCCTTAAGCCTTGTCATGGACAGAGGCTGGGCCATTATCCTGGCCACCCTTGGCGGCAGCGCCGTGGGTCTTGTTGTTAATGTGGAAAACGAGTCCGGCAATAAGGAGAGTATTGAAGCGGGAGCAGCGTTTACTGCAGAAAAAAAGGAGGTGGTATAAAAATGCCGGTTTTATGGATTATATTGGGTATGGCCATAGTAACTTATCTTCCAAGGCTTCTGCCTGCTGTCATGGTAGGAAGGATTAAGCTGCCGCCGTGGATGGAGCGCTGGCTTAAATGCGTGCCTTATGCCGCTTTAGCCGCCCTTATTATTCCCGGCATACTTACGGTAAGAGAGGATGCCCCATGGATAGGATTAGCGGCCGGAGGGGTCGCAGCTCTTCTCTCCCTTATGAGAGTGCATGTGCTGTTTGTCATGGGTGCCTCCATACTGGCGGTTCTTCTTTTTGGGGTTCTGACATAATTTGAAGCAGTGAAGGCCTCCGCCGGAAGGCGGATGAAATAACTTGTTATTTTAGCGCTTTTCAGCGATAAGGTACAAACAAAGCCATAAACAGGAGTGGATTTAACGCATGAGCCAAACCGAGGCTTACACTATCAAGCTGTCGGAAGAGATAATAAAAGGAGAGTCCTACAGCACGGACAGCTATGAGGCCGGCCGCAAGCTTTACTTTGAGAAAGCGGTGGACTACCTTGAGATTAATTTAAATACCCTTGAGGTTCTTGGAAGTGTAGAGGAGGAAAGAGGGCAGGAGGCTGCCGCGCTCCGCTTTTCACCGGAAGGGGAGCTTACAGGCTATGGCTGCTCCTGCCAAGAGTTTCGCCTTCATTACCGTGGGTGCAGGCATATTGTTGCTGTCATGCAGACCCTTTATGGCTATGTGAGGACCATTGCCCTGCTTGTTTCTTCAAGGAAGGAGGCAGCGCGCACCTCCTCAAAGGCTGTATTTAATCCTGTGTCGGTCCTCAAAAAAAACGCAGGAGGCCTTTCGGCACCTGAAAAACCGGAAATATTCAGCTTTATGGAACGCTCTTCACTGCTTAATCAAAGGGATGAAGGCGTTTTTAAAGAGGATGAGGCGCATGCCGGGCATGGAGAGTCTTTAAAATCCCTGGCTTACAGAATGGATGACCGAACCCGGACCTTTTTCAATGCCTATTCACGGCTGAGCCGGGAAGAAATTGCCCAAGGGGTGGAGGACAAGCCTCTTATTCATATGGAACCACTGTTTTATGCCCGGCGGGATCATCGGAACGAAGGGGTTTATGAGCTGGAAATCAGCCTGGGCGACGACAAAATGTATTTAGTTAAAAATATGGTGCATTTCGTTCGTTCCATGATAAATGGCGAGCCTTATATACTGGGGAAGCATTTTACCTATGATCCGGCCCGAAGCCGCTGGGATCCATTGTCACAGGAGCTTGCGGACCTGCTTGTGAGCCTTCTTGCCGACAGTCGGCGCCTGACCAGAATGGAATCGGGTGAGGATAGCCTTGGAAGCTGGGACAGGAAAATCACGTTAACGGATTGGGCTGTCAAATCCTTTTTGGGAATTATGTCAAAGCACGACAAAGCTTTCCCTTTCTTCCTTAATCAGGTTAGAGTGGGTCCGGTGACAGTCAAAAAGGAAGCACCCAATATAAAGCTTTTGCTAAGCGGTGTGGAGGGAGGCTTTAAGCTTACCTACGGACCGGAGGCCCGTTCCCTTTTCCGGATGGATTACGAGGGGCGTTACCTTTGCTGCGACAGAAGCATCTATGAGGTGGATCCGAAAACAACGGCGCTGCTTCAGCCACTTATCCAATATGCTGCCGGGCGAAGGGATTCGGAGCTTTTTATACCGGAAGGCGCGGCGTCGCTTCTTTATTCAACAGTGGTGCCGGCCCTTGAAAAGGCTGCGGAGCTCACTGTGGACGAGGCCTTAAAGGAGAAGTACAAAAGAGAGCCGCTTTCCATTTCACTCCATCTGGATAAGGCTCAGGCGGATAAAGAGGGAATCCGGCTTCAGGTGGATTTTATCTATGGCGAAACCCACTGTAATCCCCTGGTACCCGCCCTGCCGGAGGAGAAAGCCGGACCCGTTCTTGTGAGAAATATGCCAGTGGAGCGCAAGGTTATTGAGACTGTCCGGGGCTTTGGCTTTGAAATGGGCGGGGATTCCTATGTGCTTTTTGGGGAAGATGAGATCTATGAATTTGTAAGAGAAGGCCTGCCGACTCTCCAGGCCTATGCCGATATTTTCTATTCAGAGGACTTCAAGGCGTTAAGAGTAAAGAAAAACGCCCGCTTCAAAACCCGGGTGGGCCTTGCGGCCGACGGCAGCTTCTTGGAGTTTGAGCTTGAAAATGAAGCGCTGATGCCTGGTGAGCTTAAAAACCTCCTTGCAGCCTACCGGATGAAAAAGAAATATTACAGGTTAAAGAAGTGTGGCTTTCTGCCCTTGGACGACGGTCATCTTGAAAGTCTGGAGAACCTCATGGGCAGGCTGGATCTGGATGAAAACGCATTGGCCCTCGGTTCTGTCCGCCTTCCCCGGTACCGGGCTTTTTACCTCGATAGTCTGGCCCGGGAGGATGAGAGCCTCACTCTTTCGGAAAGCCGGGACGTGAAGTACATGGTAAAGAGGATTAGCCGGCCCGGAGAGGTGGAGTATCCGGTGCCTGAAAGCATCAATTCGGTTCTGCGGGCTTATCAGAAGGTGGGCTTCCACTGGCTCTGCAGCCTTTCCGACTATGGCTTCGGCGGCATATTGGCCGATGACATGGGCCTGGGAAAAACCCTTCAGGTCATTGCGTTCCTGCTTTATAAAAAGCAATCCGGCCCTCAGCCTTTTTCACCCGCACTGGTTGTTGCCCCTACTTCCCTTGTGTATAACTGGCAGGAGGAGGTTCGGAAATTCACCGACGGCCTTAAGGTAACGGTCATATCCGGAGCCGCCAAGGAAAGGAAAAAGCAGCTGGAGGAAATGGAGGGAGCCGATCTGGTGGTCACCTCCTATGCCCTTATTAAGCGGGATATTGATTTTTATGAGGGCATCCGGTTTTCCTGCCTTATTCTGGATGAAGCCCAGCATATAAAGAATCCCTCAACCCTCAACGCCCAAACCGTAAAACGTATTGGAGCGGGGAATTATTTCGCCCTTACGGGAACGCCCATCGAAAATTCCCTTACCGAGCTCTGGTCGGTTTTCGATTTTCTTATGCCGGGCTATCTTCACAGCCACGGCCGTTTTGTTCAGTATTATGAGGCGCCTATTGTCAAGCAGCAGGATAACGGGGCGTTGAAGGATCTGAGCAGGCATGTGAGGCCCTTTATCTTAAGAAGAATGAAAAAGGATGTGCTCAAGGAGCTGCCGGAGAAAACGGAGAGCCGGGTAGTGTGCCCCATGGACGAAAAGCAGGAGGCGGTCTACTCCGCTTTCCTTGAGGATGCCCGGGAAAGGCTTGAAAAGGAAATTATGCCCAACGGGTATGAAAAAAGCCGGATTGAAATTCTCGCGCTTTTGACCCGGTTAAGGCAGATCTGCTGTCATCCCGCCTTGTTTATTGAAAACTATGACGGTGGCAGCGGCAAGATGGATTTGTTTCTTGAACTGGTGGAAAATGCTCTGGACGCGGGGCACCGTATCCTGGTGTTTTCTCAGTTTACGGCTATGCTGAATTTGGTGCGCCAGGCTCTTGAGGAGAAGGGCTGCACCTACTATTACCTGGACGGCAGCACTCCTGCAGGCGTTCGGATGGAAATGGTCAACAGCTTTAACAAGGGAGAAAAGGAACTGTTTCTGTTATCCCTAAAAGCCGGAGGCACAGGGCTTAATCTTACCGGAGCGGACACGGTTATTCATCTGGATCCCTGGTGGAACCCGGCTGCGGAGGATCAGGCAACCGACCGGGCCTACCGTATCGGCCAGAAAAATCCGGTAAGCGTTTACAAGCTGGTTACCCGGGGAACCATAGAGGAGAAAATTTATGAGCTCCAGAAACGGAAACGGGAGCTGGTGGATGCGGTGATTACACCTGGGGAAAGCCTCCTGACCCACATGACGGAGGATGAGGTAAGAGGCCTGTTCTTTTAAGGCTCCTGACGGCTGCCTTTGCGGTAGCCGGTGGGGGTGGTGCCCATATAATGCTTGAAAAGGCTTATAAAGTAGCTGGTGTTGTCAAAACCAACCTCCATGGCAATTTCAATGATTTTCCGATCGTCTTCCTTAAGAAGGGCCGCCGCTTTGTTAACCCTGAAATAGTTCATATAGTCTACAGGGCTTTTATTGACCATTTCCTTGAAAAACCGGCAAAAATGGCCTTCGCTCATGTTAATCTGGCTTGCAAGCTCTTCCAGCGTTATTTTCCTGCCATAGTGCTCATGAATATGGCTGAGTATCCTTTTGATTCTTTCGGTTTTTTGAGTTTCCCGGGAGGTGCCGTCGTCGGGCCGGCCCCAGGTACCATTGGCTAAAAGCTGGGAAAGCATAAGCAATAAGAGGCCCTTAATCTTAATTTCATAGCAGGGGGCCTTTTCTTCGTACGCCGTAAAGAGCTCTCTTAAAGAGGCGGCAATGCTTTTTTCCCACGAGGTGCCGTGCTTCATGTGCCGGGGCGGCAAAAGGAGCTTTTTATCCATGGGATCCAGATATTTTATACGAACGGAATCGTAGCCTTCACTTTTCAAAAAGGCCGGGTTAAACACCACCGCCCGAAAGCTCCAGGGCTTGTCGTCGGCAGGATAGGCCGCATGGAGCTCGCCGCTGTTTATAAAAAGGACATGCCCGACATCCGCCTCATAAAAGGCCGTTTCAATTTGAAAAACGGCACGGCCCTCCGTGACTAAAAGCAGCTCCAGCTCGTCATGCCAATGGCAGTTCAGATTGCTGTTAGGGCCCCAATAGCTCATCCCGTAGGTTTCAAGGGGAAAAAGGATATCCCCGTGTATCCGGTTTTCCTTAAGAAAATGCTTGTCCATAGCCTAATGTTAAAGCATGGGGGCGGTCAGGGTCAAATGGAAGATTTGTTTTGTCTGCTTCATAACAGAATGTGCTTGGTATTTCCTGTTGAAGCTGCCATGAAATAAAAAATTTCGTTGGCCGCGGCAAAGGTCGCCCGCAGATTATTGGCCTGAATTTACTTGCCCCGATGGCAGTCAGGTGGTAAACTAATCAGGGAGATTCAACCAATATCCCTGACAACATAAGAAAAGGGCAGGTGCTTATGAAAAATATCATGTTTGAGCGTGATTTGCTATATCCCACCCAGGTTCCTGTTGAACCGGGTTGTGTCCATGTAATGGTGCTGCACCCTGATAAAGAGGGTGAAATTCCCATTGTCATTGAACCCAAAACAACCCACGCCCCCCTTGATTATGTGGAGGAAATCGTGGGAATACTTCAAGCCGATGTGTTTGACAGAATACGTATTGATGTGCGCAAAACCGGAGTGCTTTACTTTAAGGCCGGGGAAGCGGACGATCGTTATTTCCGGGTGCTTTACAAAGAAAAACAGGGCTATACGGTGGTCTCCGCGACGCAAGATGAGCTGCCCTTCTAAGAGGACGGCGAATTTACTCTTGATCTGTCACGGGTTTCTGATAAAATAATTTTGACAACGGTTTGTATATTAATTCACAAAGACAAGGGCCATAAAATCTGTCAGCATTAATTCTTAATATAGAGTTTTATTGCGTATATGCTATGAAAAAAGAAAAGGAGTTGAACAAAATGCCACTCGTAAATACGACGGAAATGTTTAAGAAGGCTTATGAAGGCGGTTATGCCATCGGTGCTTTCAACGTAAACAACATGGAAATTGTTCAGGGCATCACCGAGGCTGCCAAGGAAGTAAACGCACCCCTTATCCTGCAGGTATCCTCCGGCGCAAGGAAATATGCCAATCACACCTACCTTATGAAGCTTATCGAGGCGGCTCTTATTGAAACAGATCTGCCCATTGCCGTTCATCTGGATCACGGCGATACCTTCGAGCTTTGCAAATCCTGTATTGACGGCGGATTTACCTCCGTTATGATCGACGGCTCCCACCATTCCTTCGAGGACAATATCGCTCTTACCAAAAAGGTTGTGGATTACGCTCACGAGCGTGGTATCACCGTTGAAGGCGAGCTGGGAAGACTTGCCGGTATTGAGGATGCTGTTAATGTATCCGCAGAGGATGCCGCTTTCACAAGACCCGATGAGGTTGAAGAATTCGTAAGCCGCACCGGTGTTGACTCCCTGGCTATTGCTATCGGCACCAGCCACGGCGCGTTCAAATTCGCCGGAGAAGCAAGGCTTCGCTTTGATATTCTGGAGGAAATCCAGAGAAGAATGCCCGGTTACCCCATCGTACTCCACGGAGCATCCTCCGTTATTCCTGAGTATGTGGATATGGTTAACCAGTTCGGCGGCAAAATGCCCGGCGCTAAGGGCGTTCCCGAGGAAATGCTCCGCAAGGCGGCTTCCCTGGCCGTTTGCAAAATCAATATTGACTCCGACCTTCGTCT
>JAEXPO010000395.1 GCA_023446675.1 Bacillota bacterium
CCCGCTACGCCTAAATTATCACCGGTGCAAACCGTCGGCATCGATATGCCCCAGCTTGATTATGCCGATGACAATAGAGTAATTTTCCATGGGTATTTCGGCCTTTTTGTTTATGATGTGCAGGAGCAGAAGATAATTCGCTCCCTTGATCTTGAGCCTATAGGCTGTCATCAAACACAGGGAAGCGACGCCTGTGAGGTTGCAGTCAGCCTGGACGGCAGCAGGGTATTTATGAGAACAATGGAAACAAATAATATGTACCTATGGGATTTAACCGCTGAGCCCGAGGTCTCGCTATACAAGGCATCCTATGAAAGCGACTGGCCTGAACCTGACCTTCGTTTCACCACAGTAGACATTCGAACAGCCGTGGAAAACGCCAATGGTGATTACAGCTACCGTGCCGCTGATTTTGGAAACGGCTCCTATGGGTACCTTCAAAACACAGACTGGACCTTGAGCACTCTAACCTATACACGGGAAGGCGACAGGACGTACCGGCTATTTGATTTTGATGTGCCGGTTGAGGAGCGGGTGCTTATAAGCCGGGCCGATGTGGACCGGGATAACCGTGAGGATTCAATTTATCTTGATAAATCACAAATGGATGAGCAGCTTGTTTCCCTTCGTATCTTTGACGCGCTTGGCGCCGAATTATGGAGTCAGGAGCTTTCAACTTCACATGCCGGCTGGTCACAGCTATTCCTCAGCGAGCTGGAGGGCAGGCAGTATCTCCTTAGATACAACCCTTCCATGTACCAGGGATACTGCTCCTATGTGTACACGCTTTTCACCCTGGAAAACGGTAAAGAAAAAATCTTCAGCACCGGCACTCTCGAATTTGATATCAACGGCACCCAGGAGCTGGACGCTGCCAGGATGATTGCCTTTGCGGATGAAGTAAATGCGCTGCTGGATAAAAGCACCCTTCTTATAAGCAGTGACGGAGGAAATTTTTATTTTGGTCCGGCGTCGGCAGAGCCCTTTTTTGAGAGGTTTTCCTGGCTGGACGATTATCCCCGGCTTTATGAGAATGGCGACACACTTGAAACCAGGTTAAACAAATACAGTGAGTATGCGGCTTCAAATCGCAATATATCGGAAGATTGAGCATATTTACTGAGAGATGAGTTTGGTTACAGAAGATGGGTTTGTTTACAAAAGATTGAGCTTGATAAATGTTTTAGTATCTTTATTTCCTGCATGCATTGAAGGCTATGGTCAAAGAAAAGGAATGCAGCAAAAGAGAAGAGAGGCAGAGGCCCTTGCGGGACACTGCCTCTCTTTGGCTTTTCCATACAATAACGCCATGCCTTTTAGTTTGCCTTTGTCTCCGTTTTTATAAGCCGTTTCTTTAAAGCCATAAGGCGGTAATATATTTCCCTTGGGGTTTCATCCTCGTAGAGGAAGGCGCCGTTTCCGGAGAAGGAGGGTTCAATGAAATCCCACCAGGTGAGGGCTTTTATCTCGTGCCGGGCGGCGGCCAGTGTATAGAACTGCTCCATCCAGTCGGCCTGGGTGCGCTCGTTCCAGCCCCCATGCCAGGTGCCTTCCGACATGGAAAGCTGTGACCAGTTGCTGCCTGAGCTTCCGCCCGCGTTTCGGGTTCCGCCGTTAACTCCCATTTCGGTAATGTGTACCGGCTTTCCGAGAGACGCAAACACGGACAGCATCCTGTCCACCGCAATCATGTCACGGGCAGGGAAGTAAAGCTGTATACCCACCACATCAAACTGGACATCCGCCTCCAAAAGCGCACGGAAATAGGAGAGGGGAGAACGTATGCGCTCCGGCAGGGAGCCGTAGCAGACATATCTTCCGGCCACATATTCCGCAAAGGGCAGACAGATATTCACTATGGCAGTGGCGTTGCTGTCGTACTCACGGAGAGTGTCGCAGCAGGTGCGGGTTAAATCGATAAGCTGGGCTTGATCAAGCTTGAAGCAATTGGCCCAGTCATGTGCTTCGTTCATGGCATCCCAGACGCCGATGCGCCCCTTATAGGTTTCCACATGATGGCGGGCGATCTCACGGGCGCTCTGCTTTAGCTCCTCATAGGGCTGATTGAAGAGCCACGCCGGATTTACGCTTTCATGGCCAAACCACAGGGGATGCCCCTTGGCTTTGATGTTTTTGCTTTCCAGAAAATCCAGAGCATTATCGATATAGGAATAGGTGTATTTGCCTTTTTCCGGTACCGTCCGGCCAGGATAAAAGGGCAGGGTGGCAAAATCAAAGGCCTCCGCGAAAAGCTTGGCGTACCGGGCGCCGGGGGAGGTGTATTTGAAGAAATTGCAGCCGGTGAGAAGGTCGCTCCTGGGGTTGGCATAGGCCTTTTGCCTGGCGGCTTCAAATAAGGCTGCCTCTGCTGCATAAATGGCATGAGAAAGGGCATAGAGCCGGTTTTCAGGTGTGCTTGCACCCCTGTTGGCCAGGTGGGCGAAGCCTTCAGCCGCATCCAAATGTCCCTGTGCCTCGGCGGAGAGTACAATTCCCTTGCTTCGTTCCTTGGCTTCACGCACATACGTGCGGATGGCCTCCGAAACAAAATCTACAAAGTCTCCCGTATAGCCGCTGCCCTCATTGTCAGCCATAACCCATATATTTCCATATAAGGGAAGATTCATTTTTGCGTGTATCATATAGGGGAAGCGAGTAACCCCAAGCTCCACCGTACCGTCCGGTAACAGGCGCTGTCTTCTTTCATCGGGCTCGAATTCCAAATCACTTGCGTAAACCGATTCAAGAACGGGTTTGGGCATGGCAGCTCCACCCGGGCCATCAAGCCGTACATGTATCCACTTCATTTTTTGTCCTCCGTTTTTGCCTCCACTGTAAAAAATAGCATATAAATAAACCGCTTTTGCAGTAGAAGCATCGTTGCATCCCTTTAACTTGCAGTCCTTT
>JAEXPO010000414.1 GCA_023446675.1 Bacillota bacterium
GTATTCCAGAATCCCAAAAGCCAGTTTTTCAATTTGGATTCCGACAGCGAGCTGGCATTTGGCCTGGAAAACGAGGGCGCGTCCAGGGAGTACATTCGCAGGAGGCTTGATGAAACGGTACGCGACCTTGAAATTCATCATTTATTGGGGCGAGGCATTTTTTCCATGTCCGGTGGCGAAAAGCAGACATTGGCCTTTGCCTCCGTATATGCCATGAACCCGGATGTCTATGTGTTGGATGAACCCACCGCCAATCTGGATCCGGAGTCCATTGAGCGGCTGAAAATGCAGCTTTCCGCATTGAAGGCTGCCGGAAAAACCCTATTAATTGCCGAGCACCGCCTGTATTTCCTTACGGAGCTCATCGACCGGGCTGTGTACATTAAAGACGGAAGGATTCTTCACAGCTATTCGGGCGAAGAATTCCGCAGCCTGACGGATTCTGAGCGCAAAGCGCTTGGACTGCGAAGCTTAACGGACGTTTCTCCGGCGCTTCCTGAAGCAAAATCGGGAGGCAGCCCACAGGGACTTTCGGTAGAAGGGCTGGCTTGTGCATTCGGTAAAGAAGCTCCGGTTTTCTATGACGTGTCTTTTTCGGCTCTGCCCGGCGAGGTACTGGGTATCACAGGACATAACGGCGTGGGAAAAACCACACTGGCACGGTGCCTGTGCGGGTTGATAAAGGAAAAGGCGGGACATGTTAAGCTAAACGGCGGCGCCTTGTCTCAAAAGCAGCGGCAGAAAACAGCCTTCTGTGTAATGCAGGACGTAAACCACCAGCTGTTTTCCGACAGCGTGTGGGGAGAATGCCGGATGGCTGCAGGGGATGGCCTGGATGGACGGATTGAAGAGGTGCTGGAGAGGTTTAATCTTCTTTCGTACCGGGAAAGCCACCCTATGGCGTTGTCCGGCGGACAGAAACAGCGCCTGGCTATATTGACGGCCCTTTTATCGGGCAAGGAGCTGCTGGTTTTTGATGAGCCCACCAGCGGTTTGGACTATGCCCAGATGCGCAAAGTCACAGAAAGAGTCCGTAAGCTGGCGGGCGAAGGAAAAATAATTGTAGTGATTTCTCACGACAGGGAGTTTTTAGCTTCGGCCTGTGATCGTTTGCTGGAGCTGTGAGTGGAGGGAAAATGCTTGGAAGAATTTATGTGTTTTGAACCCGCCCTGACCCCTTTGGCCAAGAGCGGCGGATGCAGCGTTTATCAGCTCAAAAATGGCAGCGGAGAAGGCACCATGACGTTGTATGACGTTTTCCCGGGCGTTATCCTGATGTACAATGACTTTCATATGAGTACCTATGATTCCGGCTTTCGCACCGAGGATGAGCTTTTTTGCATCGATCACTGCCGCGAAGGAAGACTGGAGTATGCGGTTGGAGACAGCGCCTGCGCTTATGTACAGGCGGGAGATTTGAAAATCGACCGCAGACTGAACCACGAAGGACGGTTTTCCTTTCCGCTGTGCCATTATCACGGCATTACCATCGGCTTTCGCCTGCTTGAAGCGGCACGTGCACTGCCGGAGGAGGTTAAGGACTTTCCTGTTGACCTGTTCGCTCTGCAAAAGAAATTTTGTAAGGATGCTTATCCTTTAGTAGTTCGGGGATCGCCCTCCATTGGCCATGTGATGGGGGAGCTCTATGCTGTGCCTGAAAAAGTAAAGATCCCTTATTTCAAGGTAAAGATTCTTGAACTGCTTTTATATCTGGATGCCCTGGAATTGCTGAAAGAGGACAGCCAGCAGCCGTATTTCTATAAATCCCAGGTGGAAAAAATCAAGGCTATCCACTTTCTGATGACGGATAATCCTGAGAGGCATTATACGCTGGAGGAGCTGTCCGAACGGTTCGAAATTTCGCTGACCGCTTTGAAAAGCTGTTTTAAAGCCGTGTATGGGCATCCTGTCAACACCTATATGCGGGCCTACCGTATGAACCGGGCGGCAGTGTACCTCAAGCAGGATAAGCGGGCCAGCGTCACGGAAATCGCCGGGCGTGTCGGCTACGACAGCTCCAGCAAGTTTGCCGCCGCATTCAGGGCTGTAATCGGGAATACGCCCCTGGAATACCGTCAGGGCAGTACTCTGATACACAAGCTTGATGATAAGTAAAACCAAACGGGGCAAACCTGCCTGTATGGAGCAGAATAACGTATCCATACCGGAGGCTCTGTGGTACAAAGGGGACACCCATTCCATTTACTCTACACGCCATACAGCCATAGGGGAAGCAATGCTGAAATCCACTCCGATGCTTTTCGCCTTGTATCAAAGCCGATGTACCCCTTGTAGTTGTATATATAATCAACTTTCCACTGATTATCTCCAGTTCGTTTTTCCTGAATCAAGCGTAGTAGGGGAGCGCAGTCCGGATCTGAGGCCAACTGCCTTTTCCAGCGATATAAGCTAGCTTCTTTATCGGCACCAAGGCCAAGGCGGCAATAGGCTTCAAGCAGCATGGCATTGTAGCAGGGGACAATTTCTTCTACTCCGCCTAAGCATGAAAATCCTTCTGTTGTGACAAGGTTTCCGTTGATGTAATCGATTAAGTTTCTTGTGTAGGGTAATCTTTCAATATATGGAATTTCGCTCAATCCTATAATGCGAAACACAGCAAATAAAGGGGTGGCTATAAAATCTCCCGTGAGCTTGCCTACCAGCTCCGATTCGCTTAACAGGCAGGAAATATCACTATCACTCAAGGGTGTTTTTTTCTAAAGCAATCCTTAATTCTGTAAACAGGGGGATAGGGAATGCCTAAGAAAATATCAGAATATTACACTGCTTTGACCTGGTTATGTTACATACTATGGAGCACTATAAGATAAGAAAAATCAAGCTAACAGCTGACAAAGCTTTTCACCGAAAGCATACGCATTTACGAGGGTATCCGGGCGTTGCAACAATTCATTTTCAGAACCAATGCCCTCAACAGTGAAATGAGAAATCAGAGGGATATCAAGATGCCCCAAAAAATGTTCTATAGTATGAACAAGATTCATGTTTTCTTGTTTGCTGCTGCCTGCCCTTACCGCAATGGCAACACCTTTTGCTGAGGATGAAATCGGAAGTCTGGCAGAATTTGTGTTACAATACGGCGTACACCTGTCAATAAAAACCTTCATTTGTCCTGTTACATCTCCCCAATAAGAAGGCGATGCAACGATCACAAGATCAGCGTCAAAAACATCATGAATGACTTTCTGCACATCGTCCGCCTGAACGCATTTTCCCGTAATATCGCAAGACTTGCACCCACAACAATAGGCAATATTCAAATCACTCAACCGGTATAGTTGAGTTTGGATATGGTGTGCTTCCAAAGCTCTTAGTATCTCGGAGATAATAGACGAGGTACTGCCCTTGGGCTTTGGGCTTCCTAAAATACAAACGGCTTTCATAATGCTGCCTCCTTAAAAACTCCTCTCTGGAGGGATACTGGGCCCTCTGTCTGTAACGTTTATTATTCCATATCCATTACATGATAACAAGTTTTTATTAGGTGCCTGTCCTGTGGCATAACCTTTGTACCTGTCAAAATTGCAATTTATTTTATTTTGGCTACAAAATTGGCTACAAATATAAGAAAAAACTCCAAGAAAAATCTTGGAGTCCTTGGTGCGAAAGGCGGGATTTGAACCCGCACGTACTTGCGTACACTAGAACCTGAATCTAGCGAGTCTGCCAGTTCCACCACTTTCGCTTAGTGTGTATCGCCCCTTGGCGCAAGATTTAGTATACATGAATTCACATAACGTGACAAGATATTTTTTCATTTTTTCTAAAAATATTTAGCACTATTTTAGCAGTTATTCTTGTTCAGCCACTTTTTTTGTGCATTGTTCCACCGCCAATAGATTACTGCGGCAACCCATGAGCGTGGAATTAGTTTTCCAATGAAGGAAAGTGTTTGATTAAGCCCTCCCGGAACATATATCCCTTTTCCGGCAAAAGCACGATTAAGTGTTTTACGGGCAACAACTTCCAGAGGTGTAGTAGTGGCATTGCCCCAGAAGCCCTGGGCGGTTATACCTTCCATTGCTTCTTTCGTTGTCACCATGCCGCCGGGACAGAGAGCAAGCACATTTGCATCCTGATCCTTAAGCTCCTGCTTTAAGGAGGTGGCAAAATCCAGGATAAAACGCTTGGAAGCAGCATAGGTGGCTTTAAGCGGCATGGGGAACATGGAAGCAAGGCTTGATACGAAGACAATAGTAAAATGTCCGCCCTCTCTGCGCCTATCCAAAAGGGCGTGGGTAATACGCAGCGTAGCGGCATTGTTGACAGTAACGATCTTCACGATTTTTTCCCGTTCCCGACCCATAAAGCCGCCCTCGAAATCGATTCCGGCGATATTGAGAAGCATATCAAAACGAAGGTTGTGCCTGTCAATAACAGAAAGCATTTCGTCCACACTCTTTTCACTGGTGAGATCACAGGCTTTTACCGAAACTGTCACGCCGAACTGACGTTCAAGTCCGCGTTGGATGCAGAGTAAGCCCTCCTCATTAACATCAGTTAAAAAAAGATTATAGCCACGATAGCCACACTCGTTTGCAAGTGCGCGGCCAAGGCCACCGGCAGCGCCGGTAATCATCACATTCATAGGGGAGCCTCCTTATCGAAATGAACTCCACAAAGCTTCTCACTCAGTGCAAACAATTTTTCGGCGTTCTCCGTTGTTACCTGTTTACTGTAAGCTTTTTCTTCGCAGAGATAATAATAGAGTGCCCGAGGTGGATCCTTTTGCTCACAAAGGAAAGCATATGTTTTGGCTGAGACTGACGGCGGTACCC
>JAEXPO010000633.1 GCA_023446675.1 Bacillota bacterium
ATCGGCGTCATCATTTTTCCAATATTTGCGGCAAGCTTTCTCTTGCACGCAACACAACCGATTTCACCCTTTCGGCAATCCGCCTCAATTTCAGTTACCTCATCCTCTGAAAAGAGCTTGTGGTAGGTAAAGACATTACATACCTCGGGGTGTCCCGGATCTGTTTTTCGAATTCTGGCAGGATCCGTAATCATGCTCATGACCTTTTTGGTAACCTCTTCGGGGCTGTCGGAAAGAGCGATGGTATTATTGTAGCTTTTGCTCATTTTCCTTCCGTCCAGGCCGGGAAGCACCCGTGCCTTGGTCATAAGTGGCTGAGGCTCAGGAAAAACTTCCTTATTATATAAGTGATTAAAGCGGCGGGCAATTTCACGGGTAAGCTCAATATGAGGAAGCTGATCCTCACCTACAGGCACAAAGCCTGCCTTATATACAAGAATATCTGCGGCCTGAAGGCAGGGATAGCCTAAAAAGCCGTAGGTCGCAATATTTTTTTCCTTAAGCTGGGCCAGCTGATCCTTATAGGTGGGACAGCGGTAGAGCCAGGAAAGAGGAACATTCATGGAAAAGAGCAGATGAAGCTCCGCATGCTCCTTCACAGAGGACTGAAGAAAAAGAACGCTTTTCTCCGGATCCAGCCCTGCGCTGAGCCAGTCAATAACCAAATTTTCAATGTGGCTGCTGAGCTCGGAGGTATCCTCATAGCCCGTGGTTAAAGCATGCCAGTCCACCACGGAATACAGGCAGTCATACTCATCCTGGAGCCTGACCCAGTTTTCCAGGGCTCCCAGATAATTCCCCAGATGCAAAGCCCCGGTAGGGCGCATTCCGCTTAAAATCGTACCTTTTTTTTCCATCTTCATTCTCTCCTGTATGGGTTGTTGCTTATAAAAGCCTTATTAAAAATTTAAAGGGAATACAAGGCGTATCCCCCTATAAACCGTAAACTAAACTTATGACATAGGACATGCTGTTGTAAATGGGGCTGGCTATGGTTGACACCGCATTGCCGATGATATTGCCCGGCAGAAAAACCACCAGTGCGATAAAGGCAAGGCCGATATACTGCTCATAACGGGCAAAGCGGAAGTAGCTCTCCTCAGGAATAAAGGAGGAGATAAGGCGGGAGCCGTCAAGAGGAGGTACAGGCAGAAGGTTAAATACTGCAAGACTGACATTAACATATACCAGTGTCTGAAAAAAGGTTTGAGCATAGACCATTGCAGTGTCCATGGCCATTGTATCCAGCGGGATGACACCCAGGCTTATAAGCTTAACAACGCCGCCCCAGATAAAATAGCTGACAAAGGCCAGAATCAGATTTGACAGCGGTCCTGCCATGGCGACCAGAATCATCCCCATGCGACGGTTTTTAAAGTAGAAGGAATTGACGGGCACGGGCTTGGCCCAGCCGAATCCGGCGACATACATCATTATGACGCCCATTAAATCCAAATGCCTGAAAGGATTTAGGGTAAGCCTTCCTGCCTGCTTGGCAGTAGGATCTCCCATTTTATAGGCCACATAGCCGTGAGCAAATTCATGAACCGGCAGTGCCAGCAGAAGAATGGGCGTCATATAAAGCAAAGTTTGAATATTAAAACGATCCAAGAATACACCTTCCTTATCCAAATATCATGGCCATTATAAAGACCCCGCCCGCTTAGCGCAAGCATAGCTTGCGGGCATGGCCCCCCTGCCTTTAGCCGGATTTGCTTACGCAAAGGGCTTCCGGCTACCGGCCGGTGAAGAGGGCCACAATCGGCCCTGTGAAAACAATAAGCCCTAAAAGCACAGCCAGTATGGCTGCCGTCATTACGGCTCCAGCCGCAATGTCCTTTATTTTCCGGGCTTTCTCCGAATATCCCGGGCAAACCAGATCCACTATATTTTCAATTGCCGTATTAATCAGTTCACATATAAAGACAACTGCAATCGCTATAATAATGAGGGTCCAGCTTTGAAGGGGCACCCGAAAATAAAGGCCGCCCGCTACGGCCAGAAAAGCCGCCAGCGTATGAAGCTTCATGTTCCGTTCCTCCAGGAAGGCCCGTTCGATGCCTGCCGCGGCATTGCGGAAGCTGTCCAGCAGTCTCTTGTTCTTCATAGCCTCTTTCCTTCCTGCCGTCTGTGCCATTTCAATCACTCTCTTCTAAGGCCAAGGCTGCTTAAAACCTGCTCTTGTTTCTCAAACATCGTTTTTTCCTCTTCAGGGCTCATGTGATCATAGCCCAAAAGGTGAAGCATTCCGTGAACCGTTAAAAAGGCCAGTTCCCTTTCCAGTGAGTGACCATAGTTTTGGGCCTGCTCCAAAGCCTTTTCGGCAGAAATCAGTATATCTCCCAAAGCCACTCTTTTTGTTTCAGGGTCAATATCAAAGGGGAGAACCTGAGGCTTTCCGTCCACCGCTTCCAAAAGTGGAAAGGACAGGACATCGGTTGGGGAATCAATTTCTCTGTGCTCCCGGTTTATTTCTCTTATGCTTTCATTATCCGTAAGCTCAATAGATACTTCCCAGGGATGTGCAAAGCCCTCCGTTTTAACCACCAGCTTCGCAGCTTTTTCCAATAGTTTAACCGTTTCCCCCGGAATTTTCAACTTCTTCTGCCTGTTGTAGAGATAGAGCTTCATTAATTTTACTCCTTTTGAATTTGTTGGGCAGCCTTCGCTTTACATAAATACTGCTGTCCAGTTCCTCAAGGGTATTTTTCTTTTCAAGTTCAGGGTATTCGGTTCTTTCATGGAAGATGCCGCTTAAAACCTTCAGGAAGCTGTCGGCAATGATGCTGATATCCTTTAATGTCAAATGGCAGCGATCCAGCTGACCGTCGTCCAGCTTATCCTTAAGAATTTTCCGTACCAGGCCTTCCACCTTTCCTCTGGTTCTGTCGGACATGGCCCGCACAGCGGCTTCCACGGAGTCGGCCAGCATGACCACAGCGGCTTCCCTTGAATCGGGCAAAGGGCCTTCGTAGCGGAAATGCTCTTCCTCCGCCGTGCCGTTTTTATCTATCTGAGTGGCTCTGTGATAGAAATAGGCCACCAGGGTTGTACCGTGGTGCTGGAGTATAATGTCACGGATAACCTTTGGCAAATGGTATTTAACAGCCAGCTCCTCCCCGTCTCTTGTATGGGAGGTAATAACCAGTGCGCTTAAATTAGGAGTGAGGCGGTCATGAGGATTTTCGTCCATCTGATTTTCCTTAAAGAAATTGGGCCTTAAAAGCTTACCCACATCGTGGTAATAAGCACCGACCCGCGCAAGGATGGCGTTGCCTCCGATTTCCCTTGTGGCAACCTCTGCCAGGTTTCCCACTAAAAGGCTATGGTGGTAGGTGCCCGGCGCCTCCATTAAGAGACGTTTAAGCAGAGGGTGGTTGGGATCTGCCAGCTCAAGCAGCTTAAGGGGTGTAATCACATTAAAGGTGGTTTCCAGAAAGGGCATAAGGCCAATAGCCAGTATAATGGAAAAAATACCGTTGACAAAAGCCAATCCGCCATCATTAAGAAGGGCATTGGCACTCTCTTTTTCAAGGGCTCCGGCAATAACCACCACAAAGGTATTTATAAGGCCAAGAAGAACACCGGCCAGTGATATCTTACGGCGCTGGGAGGCATTGACAGTAAGGTAGGCTGCAAAGGTTCCTCCAATGAGGGACATAAACATAAACCGCGTATTTCCTTCCAGCATCAGGGAGAAGCTGAAGGTTAACAGAAGGTTTACGGCAATGGCAGGCTCAACCCCGAGGAAAATGGAGGTCAGTACCGGCGCAATAAAAATAGGAACAAGGAAATAGGCATAATCCGGAACAAATTCCCTGATGAGCCACGTGAAGAAAGTGGTTATAAGAATAACGGCGCACAGGAGCATGACCGAATTGCGATCAGCATAAATTTTATGATGGAAAAAATAAAGGTACATGACAAGCAGTATAGTTAATAGCATAATGATTGCAAAGACCGAAGCATACAAAAGATAATCGGGAGCCCCTTCATTATCTATGTAGTTAAGCTCCTTCAGCACCTCGAAAATGTCAGCCGTAACCACATCGTCCTTGCTGATTATCCGCTCGTCCTTATAGATAATAACGGGATTGTCCTTGACATAGGTTTCAATAAACAGGGCCCTGTCCTGCTCCGTCTTTTCCTGATCCAGGCGCCGGTTGGGCTTGACAACCTTGTTAACCACATCCTGGGCGATGGCGGTAAGATCCGGCTCGCTTTCCTTGAAGGCCATGGCCAAAACCGCCTCGCTCTTCACCTCAGCAAGGTTTTCCTGCATGACATTCTGGCGCGTAATACCAGGAAGCACAACCTTAATAAACGTGTTTTTCAAAGACTCCAGGGGTGATACGCCCTCTTTGGTAAAAAGAAGGACCTTCGTGTCCTGGTCAAGCCTGCCCAAAACTGTGCCCAAAGCCGATGTATCGTACTTTTTGACAAGCTCGTCTATCAGGACGGGATCCAGATCAATCTCACTGCCGGTGCCCTGCTCCTGGCCGGCTAAATCCGCCTTTACGCTGTTAACGAGCTTGGTCAGGCTTTCAAAATACTCATAAGCTCCATTTATCATATCCGTATTGGCGTTTTCAACTGTAAGAACAACGGGGGACAGCTCGTCCGCCTTTTTTTCCGCGTTTTCACGGGTTTTATCGGTATTCTCAATATCACGGGGTGCCTTGATGTCGTATTGAGATACCATTCCCACCCTCAGCATATACTTTTTGGGCGCCGACTCGTAAGCCACCATGCCCGAAAGTACAAAAAGGGTGACAACGAGGGACAGAATGCGCTGAAAGGATGAGCTTCTCAAATAGCCCTTGATTTTCACATCGCTTTCCTTGCGGTCCTTTTTACTCACTGCCCCACCTCCTTTTAGCTTTTACGCATCAAGCCTCACTGGCCTCATAGGCTTTAATGATGCGCTGCACCAGCTCGTGACGCACTACGTCCCGACCGGTTAAGTGAATGAAGCAAAGCCCTTCCACGTGGGCAAGGATACGCCTGGCTTCAATAAGGCCTGATTTCTTCTCCCCAGGCAAATCAATCTGGGTAATGTCTCCTGTGATAACCGCCCGGGAACCTGCCCCTATGCGGGTTAAAAACATTTTCATCTGTTCCGGTGTGGTATTCTGGGCTTCATCAAGGATAATGAAGGCATCATCCAGGGTTCGCCCTCGCATATAAGCAAGGGGAGCAATTTCAATGACTCCCTTTTCCAGATTGCTCTGGTAGGTTTCCGGCCCCATAATGTGGTAAAGTGCATCATAAA
>JAEXPO010000508.1 GCA_023446675.1 Bacillota bacterium
TTGCTGCATAATTCCAGGGTTTGAAGCACCAAATTCAAATTACGCTCAAGACAGGTTGCATCTGCCACAACTACTACGGCATCAGGCTTCTCAAAGCATATAAAATCCCTGGCAACCTCCTCCTCCGAAGAATTAGCCATAAGGGAATAGGTGCCGGGCAGATCCACAAGGATATAATTTCTTTCGTGATGGCGGCAAACGCCCTGAGCAATAGTAACGGTTTTTCCGGGCCAGTTTCCAGTGTGCTGATTCAAGCCGGTTAGACTGTTGAATACCGTACTTTTACCTACATTGGGATTTCCGGCAAGGGCAATAACCAAGTCATTGTCCTCCTTTTTCTCAACGGTGTAGCTCTTTTCAAGAAGGCTTTTTCCCGTGGATTGCTTTGTCAGTCCCATTATTATGCTCCTCCGGCTACCTCAACCCAAATTCTTGAAGCCTCCTCCGAACGAAGAGCAATGACGGTACCCCGTATTTCATAGGCTATGGGATCTCCGGCAGGGCTTTTTAACAGAGGAACAACTTCGGTATCATAAATCAGACCTAAATCCAAAAATCTCCTTCTTAGGTTTCCGTCCAGCTCAAGCTCCCTAACCCGGGCTTTTTCCCCCAGCGGGAGCGCAAATAAAGGAAGAATATTCTTCTCTTTCATTGTTATTACTCTCCAAAATTGCCCGCCCGCTTAAACTAGATGCTTGCCATCAGTATAAGCGGCGGTTAAAAGTGTTTCCCTACACTAACGTATGACAAATATTAATGAAGTGTTACGAATATAAATGTATCGACTGAACAGGCAAAACAGTTAATGCATAAAGAGCTTAATGAAAAGAGGGAATTCTTTATGGACACAAACGGCATGGATAGGGATAATAAGGAAGTGTTTCATACGGTACGGGGCTATCAGCTTCTGGAGCATAATAAAAATGTTCTTACTCCCGCTTTGGAGGATTATCTTGAAATGATTTACAGAAATAGCCTCAGTGACCCTTACCTTAGGGTTAATCAGCTGGCTGAGCTTTTAAATGTAAAGCCCTCCTCAGCTTCCAAAATGGTTCAGAAGCTGGGAACACTTGGTTTTGTGGAGTACCGGAAGTATGAATTTCTTTCACTTACGGAAACCGGCAGACAGCTGGGAGAATATTTACTGAACCGGCACACCGTTATTGAGAAGTTTCTTGAATTTATTGGCGCAGACAATCAGATTTTAACCCAGACGGAACTAATGGAGCATGTGATAAATGATACAACCTTAAATGCCTTGCAGCTCTTTAATTCCTTTTTTAATGAAAACCGGTATATCACGCAAATATACAGGCAGTACAAGGATAGGTACTTAAAAAACGGATAGGCTGCTATGGACGGGCTATAAAAGGGGAATAGGGTGCTGTAGGACAGGCAAGGAGGAATAGGGGGTCTTGCTTGACGTCCCTGTCCGGTAAGGTTAGAATGGATAAAAATAAAGAAGGATACAGGTAGATAAGATGAGTCAGGATAAACCCTTTTTGCTTTTTGATCTTGGGGGCGTTCTAATTGAATTGGCCGGTGTACAGAAGATGCTGGATTGGATGGGGAACTTAAAGGATGAAAAGGAAATGTGGCAAATGTGGGTGGAATCCCCCTCCATACGCGGCTTCGAATCCGGTAAATTATCCGACGAGGTTTTTTCCCATGGCGTGGTAAAGGAATTTAGCCTGGATATCACTCCAGAGGAATTTTTAAGGGAGTTCATTCTTTTTCCCAAGGGTTTGTACAGTGGCGCGGGGGACTTGCTTGACTCACTTGCGGCTAAATACCCTATCGGCTGCCTTTCAAATACAAATAAATACCATTGGGATCGGTTTATACGGGAGGATGCTCTGGACAAGTATTTTGAGCATCAGTTTCTTTCCTTTCGCATTGGACACATGAAGCCGGATAAGGAAATCTATACTCATGTTTTGGAGACGCTTCCCTGGAGTCCCGAGGAAATTCTCTTTTTTGACGACAATCAAATGAATGTGGATATGGCTCTGGCCCTTGGAATGAAGGCCCACCAGGTAAAGGGTCTGGACGGACTCAAAAGTAAGCTTTCCGAGCTGGGCCTTTAAGCTGATATCTCCTTTTAAATTATTATGTCTGCTTTTTCCAATGTGATATTATTTATATATGAATAGTATGAAAAAACTTTTGCCGCGTATTCTTTTTATGGTTTTATATGGTATAATCGACTTAATCCAAGCTTTATATATTAAGAATAGGAGTATATGCCTCTTATTCTAAGAAAATGGAAACATGAAATAAAGGAAAAGGAGAGACATTTATGGGGCTTTTGGAACTTGTAAGAAGCAACCGTTCCTACAGACGGTTTTATCAGGAACAGGCCATTTCGCAGGCTGTTTTAAAGGATTTGGTGGAGCTTGCACGTTTGTCTGCAAGCGCCGCTAATTTGCAGCCTCTCAAATATAAGCTGTCCTGGACACCTGAAAAAAACGAAGCCATTTTTAAAACACTGGGCTGGGCTGGATATCTTAAAGACTGGGCTGGCCCTGCGGAGGGTGAGAAACCTTCGGCCTACATTGTTATACTAAAGGATACCGGCATAAACAAAGGAACCACCATCGACGAGGGTATTGCTGCTCAAAGCATTCTTTTGGGTGCCGTGGAGAAGGGTTATGGCGGATGCATGCTGGGAAATATAAAGAGGGCGGAGCTGAAGGCTTTCCTGGCACTCCCTGAAAACCTTGATATTGTGATGGTGATTGCTCTGGGAAAACCGAAGGAAACAGTGATTCTTGAATCGGTGGGAGAGGATGGAAGCATCCGCTATCACCGGGATGAGAAGGAGGTACATTATGTACCGAAACGTTCTTTAAGCGACATTATCCTCGAATAAGGCCACAGTATCAGCTCTTGTCAGACTATCCGGATTTGTGGACAGCGATATAAGGAAGACCAATCGGCGGCGGATGAGGCCGCCGCCTTTTTGCCTTCACGACGCATTTTCTTCTTATCACGCCGGATATTATTATCATGAACCCTCGTTCTGGGATTAATTTCCCAGGTCTTACGCATTTGCCGCATTAGCTCCTTATTGCTTTTCATAAGCATGCTCCTTTCAAATCAATTACTCCGATCTGAGATATCCCGACCGGCTTAATTCTTTTATTATTGTTTCCTGCTTCCCGCGGGAACTTAACGGGGCTTCGTCCTCATTAAGCGAATTCAGCCATTGTATAACGGGATGCTGGTTTTTAGTATCTTGACTTCCATAGCTTATTTGAATAAACATATATACTCCTTGCACACGAAGTGCGTTTAGCACCGAAAACGGCAAGTAAGCCCTTCGGGGGACACCTTATGCAGCCTAAAGGCTAAAAAGGGTATAAAAATACCGTGATCAACAACCACGGTGACATTTCTCAGGAATGAGCCACTTTTAAGCCTGAAAAAAGC
>JAEXPO010000667.1 GCA_023446675.1 Bacillota bacterium
CTTTAAGACATTGTAAAACTCTTCGGGGGTGGCGGGGGATTCCAGCTTAAGATCATCCAGCCAGTCCTGACGGATAATGAGTCCCATGGAAACAACCAAAAGCTCATCGCCTCTGATAAAGGGGAAACCCACAATATCGCCGTTGGGAGTGCTGTTCACCTTTCGGTAGATTTCATTGCTCTCAAGCACAGCTTTTAAATCCGGGGCATTCCGGTCGATGAGATCATTAATGGGATAGATGATTTTGTCGGCAACCGCCTGTACCACGCCTCCGTTATAGCTTGAAAAGGTGTAATGAATCATATCCGGAAGATTGCCTGATGCAAAAAGGAGGGCAAAGTCCGCCGGATGGGATATTTCAAGGGTAACTCCGGTGGCCTTTTCCCACGCTTTTACAAAAGGGGTGTCTGCAAAGGCACTTGTAACTGTAACCGGAGATTCTTCCCCTATGGCCAGGGTGAGCTTTACATTTCCTTTAATGGGATAGGTTACGTCGCTTGCCTCCGGTGTGGGAGCGGAACCGGACACGCCCGGGGCCGAAGGTGTGGGGCCGGACTGTGTCGCGCTGTTTTGACAGCCTGAGGCCAGGGTAGCCAGCATTAATACGGAAAGAATAAGGCAAAGGCTTTTTTTCATAGGCTTTCTCCATTCCACGGCTGCCCTTGGCAGCATAAATAGTAGTCTCCGATTTTTTTCCACTCTCAATTTCCTCCTGTTCATTTAGATCCTAAAGCATAGCGCTTTTCGGCTCAATATGCACTAAATGTAGCGAATCTCCGGCATCTGGTAAACCGTCAGTAATGCCGTATACGGACAAAAGAGGATATGTTTTGGGAAAACATCCCCTTTTGTCCGTGGAATACAAAACTGTCCGTCATTTCTGATGGAACTTCTTTTTAAAGTGTAAAAAAAAGAATTTAAAATCTGTTATACTGGGGGATGCCAAGACACGACACCTTATCGATTATAGCTTAATCCTTGCAAATGTAATGAAATGGGGGATTTTTCTATGAACAGTGCGTCATCAAAAAAGCATCGGCTGAAAAGTAAGAGTGTTCTTGCTAAATGGGCCGTTTCCTATATCCTTATTCTTCTTATTCCCAATCTTGTTTTCATATATGGCTACCGGGTAACCGTCACCACCATGCAAAGTGAAATCCGTAAAGCCAATGAGCTGGTACTCAATAATCTTCAGGGCAATATCGACAAGCTGCTTGTCAACGCCAGGGAGGCCTATGCCTACGCCTACAGCACCAAGCCGCTGTCTATTATAAAGCAGTACGCCTATAAGAATCCCTTGTTTTACTATGAGGCCTCTCAATTAGTTCAATCCTTAAGTGCCTATGCCAATAACAATAATAACGAGCTTAAATTTTTAATCTATTTCAGGGATTTGAATTATATTGTGACCAACGGAACGGCCAACACCGGCATGGCGCTCTACGGCAGCCAGGTAAACAGCGGCATGAAATTGTCCTATGACGACTGGCAATCGCTTCTTCAAAAGGAGTATGAGAACTTCTACATGCTCTCCTCGGATTTGCAGGCAGGTAACACGGAGCCTTGTATTGTTTATGCCAATACGGTGAACCGGGCCTCGGTCAATATCAATTTTTTTATCTCCGTGCCCCTTTCCACTATTAAAGCCTACACCGACAGCCTGACGGATCGCACCCTGCTCATTAGCGGCAGTCAGGGGGAAGCGATAACCTGTTTCGGCAATGAGCTGCCGCCTCTTGAGGATATAAAGGAGCTTCCGTTCACAATTCCTTTTAGCGGCAAAATTACGGATACCAACGGGAAGCATTATATTAACGCCAACCGGGAATCGACACAGACTAATTGGTACTATTCCCTTATAACCCCTGAAACAAGCTTTTTTGAAACATCCAAATCCTTGAGTGTCCTTTTTGTCGGCTGCTTTGCCGTATCCTTAATCCTGGGTGTGTTTCTTGTCGGGGTGTTTTTACGTCAAAATTACAAGCCCGTTGGAAGCATTTTAAGCATCATCGATCACGGGGACACCTCAGGCGACGAATTTGAGCTTATTAAAAACTCTTATAAACAGCTGGCCTATGAAAACCATTCCATGCAAAGCACCCTCACCAGACAGGCTGAACAGCTGAGGGAGAGGTATTTGCTGTCCCGCCTCAAGGGCCGGAAAAGCTATCTTGATACCCGGGATGCCAATACCTATTTTCATATGGATGTTCAGGAAGAGGTGTTCACGCTCATTGCCTTCTCCGTGGGCTCTCTCACTTATGAAGCCTCCGCCGACTATCAGGACGAGCTGGAATACTATAATATCAATTTATTTGCGGTAGACAATGTTTTTTCCGAGATGATGAACGGTTATTCCTACTACAAGGTGGAGGACGGTCAGCTTCTTTTGTATCTGCTTCATTTAAACCGGGAGCAGCAGGAGCTTTGGCTCAATAACGGCCTGGCCCTGCTGGCGGAAATCTGTGAGCTTTTTATTGAACGGCTGTCGGTTCCCCTTACAGCAGCTGTCAGCGAAGCCTTGACGCACTTTAACCATATTTCCATCCTTTATTCCGATGTACTGGACGCCCTGGAATATAAAAACATCATCGGCGGAAACGGCATTATTCAAACATCCGATCTCAAGGGAACCGATTTGTTTTTGGATAAAAGGACAAAACGGACGCAATGTCTGGCCGCCGCAGTGGGGGAAGGGGATTATGAAAAGGCCAGGAATGTCATCAAGGAAGTGTTTGAAGAAAATAAAATAAATACGGCCCTGCCTTTCGCGGTTTTTCGCATTTTAATAATGAACGATTTAAATACCGTGCTGGATGCCTTCTATGAAGCCGTACTGGATACGGCCCCCCACAACAAGCTTTTGGTTTCAAAGCTGGAGCCGTTAACCGCCAGCTCGGAGGCCTGCACCCTTTATCACAATTTTTGTGATTTTCTTACCTTTGTATGCGGTATTATCGCCAGACAGAATGACGGCACGGAGAACAGGCTGGTGGAGCAAATTGAAAAGTATGTCAACAGCCATTATCAGGACTGTAACTTAAACATCAGCACCATCGCCCAGGAGATAAACCGAAACCCCAGGCACATTTCCCGTATTTTTAAAATACAGACCAATGAAGGC
>JAEXPO010000669.1 GCA_023446675.1 Bacillota bacterium
TGATGTTCAGCATGATGGGAACGGCCATTCGCCTCATTAACAGCTCAGGTGTATCTAAAAACGGTGTTTTTGAGCAGTCTGCCCTAATAAATAAAATAATCTCCTGCAATAATGCCCAGGCTATGGAGGAAGCGCTGCGAAAGGTATACAGCATGCTATGCCAGGCTATCCAGGCAGAAAAAAAGAAAAAAGCCGACAATGTCATCCAGCTTATTGTTAATTATATTGCCAATCATTATTCCGACAATTCCTTAAGCCTTCTTTCCGTATCAAACGAGATCGGTCTCAATCCCACTTACCTGTCCGGATATTTTAAAGAACAAACCGGAATGAACTTTCTTGTATACGTCAACAAAATTCGCCTGGACAAGGCTCAGGAGAAGCTGAGGCAGACCGATAAGAGCATTAGTGAAATAGCGGCGGATACAGGCTATTCCAATAGCGGCGTCCTCATCCGGAATTTTAAGAAGTACCTGGGAATAACCCCCGGCCAGTTCAGGGAGCAGCTTGGCAAGAATGCATGTGAGTGAGCCGTTATCAGGTAAAAATAGAAAGTATAAAAGGCTTCAGGCTTTGTTTCGGAGGCTTTTTTTTGCGGGCATTTCTGTTCTTGTAAAACGCAACAAAGGCCAAGGGGGCGGGTCCCAGGCCTGCCTGAAAAATTGATCACTGAAATTTTGAATATGGCAAAGCTTAAAAATCAAACACGTTTTGAAGTATAGGCTATTTCCGTGAGAAGGGAATTTGACTACACTTATCCTAGCAATGAACCCAACGAATGGGATGGAGGAGAAAACGTGACGACGATACCGGCTGTACTCAAAAAGACCCGTGACTTCGCCCTGATAAAACGACTGGTCAAGGATTTTAAAAAGAATAAACTTATCTACCTGATGGCTTTACCCTGCATCCTGTATTTTGTGATATATCATTACTGGCCCATGTACGGAGCAACCATCGCCTTCAAGGAGTTCAGCCCCAGGCTGGGAATACTGGACAGTCCCTGGGTGGGTATAAAGTATTTTAAAAGCTTTTTTGAAAGCATTTATTTTGTACGTATTTTAAAAAACACCCTGATACTTAATTTCCTGAATATTATCTTTGGCTTTCCTGCCCCCATTCTTTTTGCCTTGTTAATGAATGAGCTGTCGGGCAACAGGTTTAAAAGAACCGTCCAGACCGTTACCTACCTGCCTCATTTTATTTCTACGGTCATTATCTGCGGTATGCTCATTGACTTCAGCTCAAAATCTGGTCTTTTTAACAACATTATTACGCTATTTGGCGGCCAGGCCTCTTCCTTATTGTTGAATCCTTCCTATTTCAGACCCATTTACATAGGAAGCGGTATCTGGCAGGAGGTAGGCTGGGGCTCCATCATTTATCTTTCCGCACTTACCTCCATTGATGAGGAACTCTATTCGGCAGCCCATATAGACGGAGCGGGGCGGTTTAAGCAGCTCATCCATATTACCCTTCCGGGAATTCTTCCCACCATTATCATTATGCTCATCCTTCGAATGGGAAGCATCATGAACGTAGGCTTTGAAAAGGTTATGCTGCTTTATAACCCGGCTACCTACGAGGTTGCGGATGTCATTTCAACCTTTGTGTACCGAAAGGGTATTGAAGAAGCTAATTACAGCTACAGTGCGGCTGTGGGCCTTTTTAACTCGGTGGTTAATTTTCTGATGATTATAACCGCCAATTACATCAGCAGAAAAACCAATGAGAGCAGTCTGTGGTAAAGGAGTAACTGGGAATGAAAATAAAAAAATCACCAAGTCAGCGAGCTTTTGACGCATTTAATATCTTATTCATGATTCTAATGATGCTCATCACCCTGTATCCGTTTCTTTATGTCCTGTTCGGTTCTTTAAGCATGCCGGCGGAATTTTCCAAGCATACAGGCGTCCTTCTTTCGCCTCAGGGCTTTCAGCTTGACGCCTATTGGCTTGTGCTGCAAAATGAGGACATTCTGTCCGGCTACGCGAATACTTTGTTCTATGTGGGCGTGGGAACCACACTGAATGTTCTTTTTACCATTCTGACCGCGTTTGTGGTGTCCAGAAAAAACCTGATGCTAAAAAAATTAATGCTTATCATGATGACCATCACCATGTTCTTTGGCGGCGGCATGATTCCCACTTATTTAATGATGCAGCAGATAGGAATTATGGGAACCCGGTGGTCCCTCATTTTTCCGGGTTTAATTTCCGTTACCAATGTTATTATTATGAGGACCTCCTTTATGGGCATACCGGCAGGCCTGGAGGAATCGGCCTATATTGACGGCGCCAATGACTTCAAGGTGCTGTTTCGAATTATTGTTCCGCTTTCCATGCCGGTCATTTCGGTAATGGTCCTGTTCTATGGTGTAAGCCACTGGAATTCCTGGTTTAACGCCATGCTGTACTTAAGAGACCGAAAGCTTTTCCCCCTTCAGCTGATTTTAAGAGAAATCCTTGTTTTCAGCTCCACCGACGGCATGATGGTTTCTCTGGGAACCATTAAGGGCCAGGACATGAGTGAAATCATTAAGTATGCCACCATTATTGTGTCCACGCTTCCCATTCTTTTAATTTATCCCATGCTGCAGAAGCATTTTGTGAAGGGCGTCATGATAGGCGCTATCAAAGGCTAGCCCAACCATTGTTTACAGCTATACATGCAGGAGAAATTTCTGTATGCTATAAATTTTAAGTCTTGTTATGGAACAAGGGAGGATTTTTATGGTAAGAAAAAGGGCATTAACCAGAATTACAGCCTTCATGCTGTCAGCCATCCTGTCCGTTGGCGTTCTGTCCGGCTGCGGGAAAGAAACCGCTTCCCCCGGAGGAAGCAGCAGCCCGTCACCCGGCTCCGGTTCGCCTGCTGCAACCCAAAAAGCGGATCCCGTAAAGCTCACCTGGTATCAGGTAAACCGTTCCAACAGTGTCGTCAAATCCATGAGTGAGGTCCTTGCCTTTCAGGAGCTGGCGAAGCTTGCCAACGTGGAAATTACCTTTGAGCACCCGGCGGCAGGTACCGATGCCAATGAACAGATTAATCTCTTAATTGCGTCCCAATCCCTGCCCGATATTATTTTCTGGAACTGGAAGTCCATGCCCGGAGGTATTTCCAAATACGTGGAGGAAGGAATTATTCTTCCCATTAATGACCTTGGAACCCCCTATTACAACGCGGTTCTGGAACAATACCCGGAATGCGCCAAGTTTGTCCCCCTCCAGGATGGGAGAATCCCTGCTTTCTACCAATTGGATCCGGATCCCAGAAGAACAACCTACAGTGGCTTCTGCATCCGCCAGGATTGGCTTGAAAAGCTGAATTTGTCCGCTCCCACTACAATGGACGAATGGCATACCGTAT
>JAEXPO010000684.1 GCA_023446675.1 Bacillota bacterium
AACCTTGAAGGCGGGAAGGTTTTGGACCCATCCGTCATTGAAGGCATTGAAAAAGACTTTGAGACTGCCATGGACGATGATTTAAACACCTCCATGGCTATTTCGAACCTTTTTGCCCTTTTCAAGCATGTCAATGCTTTAGTAGCTGACAGAAAAAAAGCCCCACAGGATACAGCGGCGACATTGGCTCTGATAAAGGACAGGGTAGTAAGGGTATTTTCTGTTATCGGTTTATTGCAGGAGAAACCGGAAGAATTCATTGCGGTGCTTAAGAATAAGCATTTAGTGCTTTTAGGCTTATCCAAGGCTGCTATTGAGGATAGGATTTCACAAAGAATCAGCGCCAAGGCAGCTAAAAACTATGAAGCTGCGGACAAGTTAAGAGATAAGCTTTTGGATCAGGGGATCTTGTTAATCGACAGTAAGGAAGGAACTCAATGGGATATTAAAGACTTATACAGCCTCCCTGTTGATTAATGCCCTATGGCTTGATAAGTGTCAATAAAATAAAAATAAATTATTTCATCAGTGCTACTATTCATTGGTTGCGGGCAAAGTCCGCCTTAGTAACAGGGAGTGCATGCTGAAAGGGTCTTTTTGTAAACAGGAGGGGCTTGACAATATAGTACTATATAGTATAATCCTATATAATGAAATATGTAGGGAAAGACATCTAAGAGTCATTGTATTATGGAGGGAAACCAATGTCTAAGATATCAGTGCCTGTATCTAATAATTTTTGTCCTCAAACACTTTTCCTTTACGGAACCTATAGAGAGGATGGCAGTCCTAATTTCGGACTGTTCTGCTGGTTTAGCTATTGCTGGGATGAAAGCCTGGGAGTTATGGCCTGTTTAGGGGGAAACAAGCTCACAAAGCAGCGAATAAAGGAGACCGGCGTTTTTTCCGCTAATCTGGTTACAGAGAACATGCTGCCTTTGGCTGACTATTTTGGAAATGTAAAAGGCTTTTCCGAAGAAAAAACGAAGCTAAGCCCACAAATTATAAAAGGCAGTGTTCTTGATGTCCCCATTCTCCAACAAAGCCCCTGGTCCTTTGAACTTGAGGTATCAAAAGCTGTCGAGCTTAACGACAGTGATGTTTTCCTATGTAAAATACGCAATGTTCTTGCCGATGAAAGCCTTCTGGACGAGACAAAAACAATTGAAGAAAAATTGGGCGGTATCGCACCTGTAAGCTCGACCTTTAAAACCTATTTCTCCTGGCAGGGCAAAGGGCTGGGGGCTTGGGGAGAGCCATTAAAGGGCCTTAAGGAAAAAGCGTAAGCTTTCAGCCTGGCCTTACAGAGTGCTAAAAGGGCTTATTAAAAACAATTATAATTGTTTTTGAGCTTGAAACAGGCTCCTGCCTGTTATAAATTTGAAGTGACAATGCAAATGGAAAGGAATGGCCTTGTGAACGTGAATCCTTACAGAAAGTTACAAAGCTCCGCGCAAAGACCACAAACTAAAGTCGGCGATGCTTTGCTCGGAGCCTGAACACTTAAGTCGTTGATGCTGAAACCTGTTTTAAGGCAAAGGATCCCTTGTAAAGAGCGGATTTGTTTGTGCTTATTTTTTCAGTGTCAGCCACAGGGTGTGCGGGAACAAGGTTTGTTTTATAACAAGACTGCAGCAGGTAGAGCCTGACTGCAGTTTTTTGAATGGAAATTCAAGGTGGTCTTTGCTTCAACCATATAAGCGTTGGGAGGAGCAGGGCCATGAAATATATTAAGGCGCAGAATATACTGCCCAAGGAAGTTATCGAAATCATACAGACCTACATTGACGGAGAATGTATCTATATACCCCGAAAGGAAGGCAGTCAAAGGGGCTGGGGTGAAAAAAGCGGAACAAGGGATAGCCTTTCAAAAAGGGATCGTCTTATTTACGGAGCATATAAAGACGGGGTTTTCGTTAGCGAGCTTTCAAAGACCTATTTTCTATCTGAGCAAAGTATCCGCAGGATTATAAGCCGTCAAAAACAAATTTGATCAAATTCTTATCTTAACCATTTATGAAATTGATTTCCAGCTTGTCCCTCTGTTATTGTTTAAGTAAGAATGGAATTGGCATGAGGGACAAAGGTGGGGCCAGCCGCGACAGCCTCTCTTCCCGGCATGCAAAGAAAGGAATGCTAAGGAATGGCAACAAAACCCCATAGAGGCAAAACCCTTTGGAAATTGCCCTCCCACGGGAGAGGCACCTGTCCGGTATGTAAGACCACCCGGATAAAAATTCTCTATGAGCTCATCGCAGGCGACGGCGCCAAGGTAAAGGTCTGCAAGCGGTGCCAGAATAAGAAGGTGGCTTCATTAGCTCAGCTCTAAGTTAATAAGGCAAAAGGGGAGATTTAAATCTCCCACTGACCTTTTGCAATCTGAAAAACCCGCCCCCCCACATAAATAGCGTAAAGTGCCCCTTCCTTTCCGGCTTTGACCTTGATAAGGGAGGGGCGCTTTATGGAATACCCCTGTTCCACACAATAATTTAATTCTTTTTTTTGAAAATACCCGCATTCCAGTAAATAACCCGCCAGATTTCCATTGGCGCTTCCGGTAGCCGCATCCTCCGGAAAACCGGTATCATCGCAGAATACCCTTACATGAAGGGTGTTTTCCCTGTGGCAGGTTTCTCTGCAAAAGACAAGAAGATTGGCTTTATAGTTTTCATCCAGAAAGGCCCTGTAGAGGCTGTGGTTAATATGGCAGGCTTTCACCGCATCAAGGGAATTAAGAGGCACAATGACGGATGCAAGCCCTGTAGAAACGGCTTTTACAGGGTAACTTCCGTCAATTGCATCCGAAGGTATGCTCAATATTTCAGCCAGGACTTCTTTATCGAACATGGGACCAAATTGGGGCTGGTTCTGCTTCATCCAAAGATCGCCTCCTTCCTCAAAGGCGACAGGAATCGGCCCTACTCCCAAATTGAGAAGGATCCTTTCGGATAAGCCCTTTTCCACTTCCCTTTGCAGGATATAGGCGGTACCAAGCGTCGGATGACCGGCAAAAGGCACCTCCGCATCGGGAGTGAAAATCCGGACATCATAACCCCCATTTTCTTTTTTATCGGATACAATAAAGGTTGTTTCAGCAAAATGCGTTTCATTGGCAATTTGCTGCATTTGCTCTGTGGATAATCCCCCGCAGTTTAAAAATACCGCCAGCTGATTGCCCTGGTATTTGTTTTGAGCAAAGACATCCACAATATAGAAGGGAATGCTTTTCATAACTCACCAGCCTGTCCTGTGTTTTTCTGTTAATCATAGATCATGTGTGGATAAACGGCAATAAATGTGGATAAAGTTTCGATTATTTAATTTTATGGTAAGATGAATATTGGGTAAGACAAAAAATACGAACTGCCGGGGAACCGTGTATGGGAAAGAAAGGAAGCTTAGGCTTCAATAGATAATGAGGAGGCCTTGGATGATGGGCAAGGTTATTGTATATATCGCGCAGAGCCTGGATGGCTTTATAGCAACGGAGGACAACGGCATAGACTGGCTTTCCTCCGTAGAGCAAGCCAATGAGGATTACGGCTACGGTGAATTTATAAAAACTGTGGATGCGGTGGTAATGGGGCGAAAAACTTACGATAAGGTTTTAAGCTTCGGTATTGAGTTTCCGCATAAAGATAAAAAGTGTTATGTTCTGTCCAATACCCTGACAGGACGGGATAAAAACGTGACCTTTTATAATGGCAGTCTGACCGAGCTTGTGACAAGCCTTAAAAAGCAATACGGCGGCAATCTGTTCATTGACGGCGGAGGAGAGGTTGTGGGCGAGTTTCGGGCCCATAACCTTATAGATGGCTACATTTTGTCTATAATTCCCATACTTTTGGGAAAGGGCATCCGCCTTTTTAATGATGTGGATACAAAAAACACCTTAAAGCTTATTGAAAGTAAAGCCTTCCCTTCGGGGCTTGTACAGCTTAGGTATGAGTGCCTTAAATAAAGGTTTTACGGGAGCAGGTTTTTATAAGAGCACATCCATGCGGGGAAAAAGCCGCTTCGGTAGGCTGTGGCCTGAGAGGCTATGTTGGAGGAGGCTGTGCCATAATAGGGAACCTTGCCTTTTTTTAGTATTTCATGGGCAAGAAGTGAAACCAGATAAGCTGCAAGCCCCTTTTCCCTGTACGGCATAAGAACATCAATACCGATTTGCCACAGCAAAGAACTGTCGGCGGAGGCGCCTGCCATACCGGCAATGCCGTCTTCAGCCAGGGCATAGGCCACCAGCACATCCGGCCTGGGGTGGTTCTCATCGTACTGAATGGCATTATAAAAGCCCTTAACCTCATAAAGCTCATGAATGGAGCGGCCTTCTTTTAGTATGTACTGAAAACCTGCGGGCGGAGGCAGCTTTCCAACCCGTTCCGGATCCGGCAAATAATAGAGGGAATGGCCATAGATAAAGGGAAGGGAAAAGATCTCGTCCCGGGTTTTATCCATTACCAGTGGACGTACCTTTTCAATTAAGCCTTCATCAACAGACAGGATAACGGCTTTTCCCATTGTGGCGGCTTCAAGATAGGGCTTTTGCCTGTCAAAGAGCCTGCGGCCCTCGTTTTCCCGGGCAGGATAAAGGAGCACTCCGTTTGCAAGAAAATCATCGGGACGGCAGTTCATATCAATGGAAAGCTGCTTGCGAGTCATGGCTAACAGCCGGCTTTTTTCACAGGACATAAAAGGATCCCCTTTCATTCAATTAACGTGTGGCTTCCAATAGGGCCTGCCATTTGTCCGGCTGAAAGCCCACAAGCACAAAATCTTCTCCAATAAGCAGAGGCCGTTTGACCAGCATGCCGTCAGAGGCCAAAAGTCGGAGCATTTCATCCTCGGACAGGGAGGGCAGCTTTTTTGAAAGCTCCAGGCTTCTGTAAACCAGACCGCTGGTATTAAAAAAGCTTTTTAGAGGAAGTCTGCTTTTTTTCTGCCAAAGGCTCAGCTCCTCATAGGTTGGCGCGAATTCCTTAATGGGACGCTCAGTATAAGTGTAACCCTTTTCATCAAGCCAGTGTCTGGCTTTTTGACAGGTGGTGCATTTGGCGTAGCAAAGGAAGGTTAAGGACATAGTACACCTCTTTAGTTAAATTAAGTTTCTTCATTCCATTATATCATGAAAAAAGATCCGTTGTGGTAGACTGCCCGGATGCTGAAAAGAGATGCCTGCGGACGGTAAACAGAAATGAAATAAAAGAGCTTGGCAGAAGTAAAAATATAAACCCCGGAATAGGCTTTAAAAGCTCAAATTTAAACATAGAGGAAGCTTTATGTGGCAGGTGTGTCTTGACCCTCTGAACATATGTTTGATATACTCGTTCTATGGATTTCGGAAAGCAGAGGGCCGTAAAAAAGTGCAAAAGAAGCATCCAGTGGGACCGGTCATTAAATGGGTCGGTGGAAAAAGACAGATACTTGATAAAATTTTGAGCTGTACACCCCATAAAAAATCCCCCTATTACGAACCATTTGTGGGCGGAGGGGCCGTTTTTTTTGCTCTGAAACCTAAAAAAGCGGTTATAAACGATATCAACCGGGAGCTTATAAACCTTTATGAAGTTATAAAGGCAGATGTGGACAATTTGGTTGAGGATCTTAAGAAGCACAGGAATGAAAGCGATTATTTTTATGAACTGCGGGAAAAGGACAGGGATCGGAAGGCCTATGCCGCCATGAGCCCTGTTGAGTGTGCTTCCCGCATGCTGTTTCTCAATAAAACCTGCTACAACGGCCTTTTCCGTGTTAATCGGGCGGGAGAGTTCAATTCGCCCTTTGGAAACTATAAGAAGCCCAATATTGTCAATGAGGACACCTTAAGAGCGGTGAGCAGGTATTTTAACCAGGCGGACATCCGTTTTTCCAGCGTGGACTTTGAAAAGGCCCTGGAGGATGTGCCAAAGGGTGCCTTTGTGTACCTGGATCCGCCCTATGATCCCCTTTCCGACACCGCCAGCTTTACAGGCTATGACAAGGGCGGCTTCAACAGGGACGAGCAGCTTCGTCTTAAGAGCGTGTGCGACGGGCTTACAGCCAGGGGGGTTCACTTTTTGCTGTCCAACTCGGCTACCTCCTTTACCATGGAGCTTTACGGCAATACGAAAGGCTATTACCTGGATGTGGTAAGGGCCAAGAGAGCTATTAACTCCAACCCTGAAAAGCGGGGAGAAATAGACGAAATACTTGTAAGAAATTACAAGCTTGATACATAAAAGCTGGCGGACAGTTGAGGATCGGTTATAGAAAGCTTTATAGAAGGCAGTGAGAATTTGACCTTTTGCCGGACTAAAGGACTATATAACTGGAAATGAGGCGCAATGGGATCGGAAGCCACAAAAAACGACGAGGCCTGGGAGGCCCTTTTTAACCGGTATGATATACCCGGTGAAATAGCGAGGAAGGGTTTTTTTGAAATCACCGCAACCCAGATAAATGAAAAAAGGGAAGCCCGGCTGATGACCAAATTTGATCACCGCATTAACCTTCCCGCCCTCTTTTCGAAAAACCGGCTGGCTATTCTTCCCGTTACCCGGGGCAGCTATGTTATTGCTCCCTTTGATGCCTATAAGGCCTTTGCGGAGTCAACTTCATCCTTAACCCGTATTCCCTTTCCCAACTATGTGGAAAGCCTGGATCCTACGCACATTACAAGTGAGGCGGCAGCCATCAATTGCGCTTATCTGTCCGGCATGTTTACCGATTTCTTAGGAGAAGAGCAGCTTTTGCCTACGGTGAGCGGACGAATGGGTTCGGGCAGCTTTGCCTTTAAAATAAGGGAAAGCTTAAAGAAAACGGATCTTCTTCTTCAGGTAAACAGTTCTCAAATGGAAATTGACGGAGGCTATGAGGGCCCCGTAAGCCTGACTCTCATTGAGGCCAAAAACTTTCTTTCTGAGGATTTTCTTGTGCGCCAGCTTTACTATCCCTTTCGCTTTTGGAGCGGAGCGGTTCGAAAGCCTGTACGCTGTGTGTTTCTTGTTTATACCAATGGTGTTTTCAGCCTTTACGAATATGTTTTTACCGATCCGGTGCATTATAATTCTCTGGAGCTTGTGAGGCACAAGAATTACAGCATTGACGCCGAGGCCATAAGTCAGGATGAGATTCGGGGGCTTTTACCGAAGCTGCCCCTTTTAGTCGAGCCGGAGGTGGCTTTTCCACAGGCCGACAGCCTGAAAAGGGTGATAAACCTGTGTGAGCTTCTTATGCAGGGAGAAAAGTCCAGGGATGAAATTACCCTGAATTACGCTTTCGATCCAAGGCAAACGAATTACTACACGGACGCAGGGCGTTATTTGGGGCTTATCGGAAAACGCCATGAGGGAAGGGAACCCCTGTATTTTATGACCGAGGAGGGGCGGCACACCATGGCGCTTCCCTATAAGCTGCGGCAGTTAAGCTTTGCCCGGGCCATTTTAAGCCACGGCCCATTCAGAAAAACCTATGAGCAATGCCTTAATGAGGGCAGAATGCCGTCACGAAGCGAGATTGCCGATATCATGCGCACCTGCGGGCTTCATCAGGTGGAAAAGGATAGCACCTATTTAAGAAGGGCCTCCACTGTTGCAGGCTGGGTAAAGTGGATACTGGATCTTTCCCTGTAAAAAAATGCGCCATAGCCGGAAGGTTATGGTATGATAAATGAGGATTTGAGGGATAAAAAGACAAGGTACTATTTTAAACTGAATAAAGGCAAAGGAGCTAAGGGCTCCAAGCTTTTAAAATTAAAAAGAGGGAATTCTTAGGTTAAAAGGAAGGAATGTTACAATGAGTACTTATGGGTTAGCAATTGTAGGATTCGGAGGAATGGGCTCCTGGCATGCCACAAGAATAAAGGATGTGGAAGGCCTCACACTGAAAGGCGTATTTGACATTAGTGAAAAAAGGCAGGAATTTGCCCGTGAAAAGGGAATTCATACCTATACCAGCTTATCGGAGATTTTGGCCGATCCGTCTGTTCATATTGTCCTTATTGCCACGCCAAACGATCTGCACAAGGAAATTGCCATTACCGCCATGGACGCAGGCCGTCATGTCATCTGTGAAAAGCCTGTAACTTTGTCCAGCGGTGATTTGGCCGAGATGATTGACGCCAGCACAAGGAACAAGGTGCTCTTTACCGTTCATCAGAACCGGCGCTGGGACGAGGACTACCTCACCATGAAAAAGATTTTTGACGAGAAGCAGCTCGGCAACGTATTTTCAATTGAATCCCGTGTTCACGGCTCCAGAGGCATCCCCGGCGACTGGCGCGGCAAAGCTGCTCACGGCGGCGGCATGATCCTGGACTGGGGTGTTCACATACTGGATCAAATGGTGCTTATGGTACCGGGTAAAATAAAGAAGGTTTACTGCAAATGCACCCACGTTACCAATGAAGAGGTGGATGACGGCTTCAGAATTATACTGACCTTTGAATCCGGAGTTACCGCTCTTCTGGAAGTGGGTACAAGCAATTTTATCAATTTGCCCCGCTGGTACATGCAGGGTGAGAACGGAACGGCCATTATTGAAAACTGGGCGCTTCAAGGTAAGATCGTCCATGTTACCAATTATGACAACAGGGACGCGGTGCCTATAGTTACCGCCGCCGGCCTTACCAAGACCATGGCCCCAAGAACCGAGGATACCATTAAGGAATCCGCTCTTCCAAAAGTTGAGCTGGACGCAAGGGAATTCTATAAGAATGTTATTGCAACTCTTGACGGCAAGGCTGCGCAGATTGTTAAAAACGATCAGGTTATGCGTATCATGAAGCTTATGGAAGCGGCTTTCCTTTCCGATAAGCTAAACCAGGTTGTTGATTTTGAGTAATTTATTTAAGGGTTAAGCCTTTTACAAGCCTGATAACAAGAAGCTTGATTGCAAGCCTGATAACAACAGGCTTAATAACAAGAAGCCTGATAACAAGAGGGAGGTTAGGATATGAAGGATTTTTGCTTTCAAAACCCAACTAAAATTATCTTCGGCCGGGACAAGGAGCTGGAGGCAGGTACGGAAGCCGCCAGGCTCAGCAAAAAGATTCTTCTCCATTACGGTGGAGGCAGCATAAAGGCCTCCGGGTTGTACGACAGAGTGGTAAGATCCCTTAAGGAAGCAGGCGTTGCCTTTACCGAGCTGTCCGGAGTAAAGCCCAATCCAAGGCTTTCCCTTGTCCGCGAGGGCATTCACCTTTGCAGGGAGGAAGGATTGGACTTTATTCTGGCGGTGGGGGGAGGCAGTGTTATTGACTCAGCCAAGGCCATTGCTGCCGGTGTTCCCTACAATGGGGATGTATGGGATTTTTATGACTACAAAGCAGAGGTTCAAACAGCTCTCCCCATCGGGGTGGTGCTCACTATTCCCGCAGCGGGAAGCGAGTCCAGCAACAGCTCGGTTATAAGCGACGAGGAGGCTCAGCTTAAACGGGGTGTAACCACGGATCATTATTTCCCCCGTTTTGCCATCATGAACCCGGAGCTCACCTATACCCTTCCGGCATATCAAACCGCCTGCGGTACGGCGGATATTATGGCTCATATCATGGAACGGTATTTTACCAATACACGTGAGGTGGAGCTGTCGGATCGCTTGTGCGAATCGGCACTCAAGACCATGATTCACCAGGTTCCGCTTGTCCTTAAAAAGCCAGATGATTATGGCCCCCGATCGGAAATCATGTGGACGGGCACCATTGCCCATAATAACCTTTTAGGCATGGGCAGGGAAGAAGACTGGGCGTCCCACATGATCGAGCATGAAATCAGTGCCATTTACGATATTGCCCACGGTGCGGGGCTGGCTATTGTTTTCCCCGCCTGGATGAAATACGTGTATAAAAATGATGTGGCACGCTTCGCACGGTTTGCCGCCAAGGTCTGGAACGTGGACTACAATTTCCACAATCCTGAGGAAACGGTTCTTCTGGGTATTGCAGCCATCACCCGCTTTTTCTCGGACATCGGTCTGCCTGTTACGCTGGGCGAGATTGGTGTCGGCCAAGAGCACCTTGAGGAAATGGCTCAAAAATGCACAGGCGGGGATCAGTTCACTGTAGGTAATTTTGTAAAGTTGGATGCCAAGGCGGTTCACGCCATTTTAAAGCTTGCCCTGTAGGCTGTATGGCTTCCGGGTCACATGCGGACAATATTTCCGAAAAAGGGCAGTTTTAGTTAAATTATGGTATAGTGGGGTAAAGGAGTGAGTGCAATGATTCCGCCCTACTATACCTTTCAAATACCCATAAAAATTGTTTCGGGCCAAAAAGCTCTGGAATCGGTACCCGAGGAAATGGGCCAGCTGGGGACCTGCCGTCCCATGGTTCTTACTACCCCCGAGCTTGTCAGGACAGGGGCAGTATCCACCGTCCTGGAGGCCTTTCGCCATTCCGATCTTAACATTGACGAAATCTATCAAATTGTTCCTAAAAAGCCTACCGCAAAGCTTATCAGAGATCTGGCCAATTCCTTTGTAGAACAGGAATATGACGGACTTCTGGCTATAGGCGGGGGAACGGTTATACATACGGGCAAATACCTGGAGCAAAGGCTTACAGGAGAAGGCCCGAGCCTTTTGCCGTCCGGAGCGCCTCTGGGTGGCGGAATTCC
>JAEXPO010000697.1 GCA_023446675.1 Bacillota bacterium
GACGCCGAGCAAGACAAGAATAATGGCATAAGCGATACGGTCGGATATGTTTTCCTTTATTCTGGCAGAAGGCTTCTTCCTTTTCAGAATGGTTGAGGACATTCCTATCCCTCCTTTCAAAATAAGCTGGTTTCGCTGAGCTTATTGGCGATTTTGTTTACAATAAGAAGAATAATAACATTTATTACATTATTGAATAAACCAATGGCGGTGGTGTAGCTGTATTTGACATTCAGAAGTCCCGTCTTGTACACATAGGTTGATATAACTTCCGAAACGTCCATATTAAGTGAGTTCTGCATAAGATAGATCTTTTCGTAGCCAACGCTCATAATTTGCCCGCAGCTCATTATAAAAAGAATGGTTGCGGTTGGCAGAATGCACGGGACATTGATATGCCATATCCGCTGCAGACGTGACGCGCCGTCAATCTGGGCGGCCTCGTGAAGCTGGATATCCACGCCGGAAAGCGCCGCAAGATAGATAATGGATGACCATCCCACGCCTTGCCAGATGCCGGAGGCAATATAAATGGTTCTGAAATAGGATGCCTTTCCAAGAAAGTCCACCTTTGTTCCGCCCAGCAGAGTGATTAACTGGTTAAGCATACCGTCCTGCTGGGATAAAAACAGGTTTATCATGCTGACAAGAACAACCGTTGAAATAAAGTAGGGAACGTAGGTAATGTTCTGTACCAGCTTCTTGTAACGCATGGATCCGACTTCGTTGAGCATCAGGGCAAGGATAATAGGAAAGGGAAAGCCCCAAAGCAATGAAAAAAGACTAAGCTTTACAGTATTGGTTAAAAGTGATGCAAACTGGGGTGAAGAGAAGAAGTAATTAAAATGCTTTAACCCCACCCAAGGGCTTCCCAGGATACCCTTGTTGGAAACAAAGTCACGAAATGCGATTTGGATACCATACATAGGGATGTAGTTGAAAATGAACAGATAAAGCAGCGTGGGAATTAAAAGCACATAAAGCTGCCAGCAGCGGGTTAAGTGATGCAGGGGTCCTTTCCTGTTTAATGTGTGGGCATGGCTTACCGTTCTGACCGTGCTGTGGACCATACATTCGCCCTCCTAAAAGTAAATGGGTTGTCTAAATTCGGTAAAACAGAATTGGAATGTGTAAAAATCGTAGCACGGGGAAATCGCCCAATGCAATACAAGAGCACTGTGCGGATTTTGTGCACAGTGCCCTAAAGCTTATATATGGCAAATCTTTGATGTATAAAGGGGAATGGACTTGCGGTTTTTTCTCCGGGGAAAATATCGCATAGCTCCGCAAACCTCACACAGTATTGCGTTTGTTGTTCTGCCGGTATTTTCCCGGACTTATCCCGTATTTTTGTGTAAATTTACGGGTAAAGCTGGACACGTCAATATAACCGACCTGTGTTACGATCTCTTTTATGCCCATGTCCGTGCGCAGTAAAAGCTCAGTAGCTTTATCCAGACGCTTGTCCGACAGATAGTCAATGAACCTTACCTCAAAGCAATCGCTGAACAGCCTGCTGAGAGTTGAATTTGTCAGGTTAAACCGTTCGGCAATATCCGTAAGGCTTATATCCGCTTCAAAATAGTGCATGTCAATATAGCAAAGAATCTTGCTTAAAAGATCATTTTTCTTTCGGGCCCGGCTGTCGCGCACCTGCATGGCGAGACTGATGCACAAAGCGTTAAGCTTCTCGACAAAATCGTCCAAATCCCCGTAATGCAAAAGACGGTTGATTTCCCAATGGATGCTGTCATGCGGGTTCTTCTGTGTTGCCTGAAGCAGGTCATGAATAATGCTGTACAGAGAGAACCGGAACCATCTGCAATCCAGGCTTGTCTGAGCGGAACGAAGCTGATTTGATATTTCCTCCATGATAGGGGCCAGCGCGGTGACATTTCCCTGCATGACGGCCTCCGTCAGGCGAAGCTGGGCTTTGTCCGGATAGACCTGGGTTTTGCCGCAGCTGGAACCGAAGATTGAATCAAAGCTGATAACCTCGGATTTCTCGCTGCTCTCTAGGGCAGCTAAGGCTTCAATATAGCTTACATGGATTAGGGCAGGATCGTCATAAGCCTGTCCCATTCCGATTCTGTGATAGGCTGTTCCGTGCTCTTTAATAATTGCGGAAAGCCTCTCCAGGTCTTCCTGCAGCCCCGGTTCACCTTTATCCGTGTTTAAAAGCACAACAATGTATTTTTGGAGTGTTTCAACACACAGGCTGTATACCGTTCTCAGTGACTGATAAACTTCATTGCGAAGGGCTATGGTTACAGCTTCCCCAAGGCTGAGTACCACAACCTGGTAACACGGTCCGGTCAAAAGTATTCCTATTTGCTTAAGCTCACCGAATCGATCCCCCGTATTGTGGAAATCACCGTCAATCAGCTGTATAAGCGTATTCTGCCGGAGGGCCTCCGTTTTCTCGTCCAACTCATGGGCAAAGCTTCGGTTCTGTCTTACTATTTCAGAAACACGCATTTGAATTTGAGCGGTCTGGCTGGGTCTGGCTTTGCCTGTCTCAGGCATAGGTTGTCCTACCAGAATCTGCCATATCTTCCGTATGGGCTTATAATAATGAGAAGCCAGTACGATCCCTGCCACAAGACAGGCCATAAAAAGCAGCAGAATGATAAAGAACTGATAGGTATTTTCATTGATCAGGGATTCAAGAATCTTCGCCTTGGGGATGAGCACAATGTACCGCCAGCCGTTTACTGATGAAAGGGTCTGGATATAGGTATATTCCTTGTCGTCAAGTGTAAAAAGTCCTTCGTCTCCATCAAGCCTGGTTATCTTTTCAAGCATTTTTTCAGCCGGGCTTGCGGAAACCTCGAAGAGGCTGTTTCCGTCTTCATCCAGAATAAATGCCATACTCTCATGGTCTGTCAGAACATTTTCAAGCATCTTTTGAAAATAAGCGTGTTCAATCATCCCGATAAAGGTACCGTACTGCACGCCGCTGTTATTCCAGGGAGAAACCAGCAGGACATAGCTTTCCCCTCTTACGGTATTCCTGCTGATGGTGCAGCCCGTAGGCGACAGGCTTGTATCGGAGGGATTACGCAGTAAAGCAAGCAGATCGTCCCTGTTCCATTCCCCGTGAAATGTATGAAGCTTAATAAAATAATCCAAAGAGATATTGCCATCCGGACCGTAAAGCATCTTTTGACTGTCGATATAAATATATACCTGACTCATATTAATTGTAACCGTATGCATGCCCAGGCGGCGAAGGGCGCTCATTGTGCTGTAAAAGCCCTTTTTCAGCTGATAGGGCGTAAGCTCGGAATCGGATGAGGCGTAGGACGACATGGCTGTAAAGCCTTCCACCGTATTATCGATGCCCTCCATTGCCTGTGTTAATGAAAAGGTTTGCATAGTAATCATTTCATTGCGAATCTGCTTGTATGCATTCGTGTAGATTATGGCGGTAAATGCAATAATAGGAAGCAGAACCAGTAAAATATTCATTGCCGCATAGGTTACGAATAATGAAAATCGCTTCACCACTGCACCTTCTTTTCTTTTTGTAAGGACGTAGGCTAAATTTAGGCAGAATAAAATTAAAACAATTCATGTAATTGTCTTATAAGATCTGTGAAGACCTTTTTTCTACAACATATTCCAGCCTGTTTTTTTCAGGCAGACAATAAATAGATTCAGCAGAACGGTACTAATGGTAAACCACTACATGATTATACGGAATTCTTACTATTATTTCAATGTTCTTTACAATAACTTTGATTTGGAAAATGCCTTCTTCCCCCGGGACTTGCGCCCAAAGGGCTCTTAAAGCTATAATTATTCCATTGTATGCCTGCAATCGGGAAGATAAAGTAGTTAAAATACCAAGGCGTATAAAGGAGCCTATATGATACATAAGAGGTTTTTGTGGAGCACAGGCAGGCGGTTCCTCACTTTTTTCCTTGCCATGGGGCTCGCTCTGTCGCTTATACCCCCGCAGAAGGGCTTTGCCCTTGAATCCGACCGGTTTGATCCCGAAGCCCGAATGCTTTACCGGCTGGGATTGTTTTACGGTAATTCCGCTGAAACCTATCTCCCGGGACTTGATGCCGCATTGGACAGGCAGACCGGGGTTGTCCTGCTTTTAAACTTGTTTGGTGACATGAACGCCGTTCAGGCTCAATTTTCCGGAGAAACGGAAAGAATATTGTCGGCCTTCGGCGATGCTTCCGCCATATCCCCCTGGGCAAGGCCCTATATGGCTTATGCTGTTTCCATGGGCCTTTTGGCGGGAACCCCCGATAAAAAGCTGCTCCCTGCCTCGCCCTTGAGCGGTAAGGCCTTTGCAGCAATGCTTCTAAGGCGAATGGGCTATCCCGGGGATCCTGCCTTGTTTAATCAATCCCTTGAGCTTTTGGATAAAAAGGGTGCTATTCTGGGAGAGGAGCTGACTCTATTCAACAAGAATCAGCTTTTAAAGGGTGATGCCGTAGGTATGGCCTATAAAACCCTTTTTGGTGTTATTCCCTCCGGAGATCTGGTTGTTGAGCAATTGGTTCGCGATGGTACCGTTGATGCCGATAAAGCCGTTTCTCAGAGGCTTTTGGCCTATACTGAGCCGGGAGTGACCGGGCCTCTGACCTGGAACGAGGGCCCCCTTAAAAGTCCGGAAGGTGAGGATGTGCTTTACATGGCCATCCTGGACGGTCTTCTTAATATGGAAGAAAAAATAGTTCTTCCTGTTCATTTGTACCCCGCCTCTTCCGATAAAATCTTTAGACTCATTGAACAGGTTGTATTGGAGAATCCTGTAATTTTATATTACTCCGGCTGTACCTATAACAAAACAACCGGGCTGCTGGAGCTTAACTACCGGGAGGACAGGGAAACAGGCCTTGCTCACAGTAAGGTACTCAGGGAAAAGGCCCTAATCGTATTAAACGAAGTAATCAGCCCCGGGATGTCCGCCTATGACAAGGCCCTTGCCATTCATGACTATGTGGTTGAAAACTGTGCCTACGATTATGAAAATTACACCCTGGGGCAAATCCCGCCGGCCTCCTACAGTGCTTATGGCTCCCTTGTGCTGGGGGTGGCGGTGTGCGAGGGCTACGCGGAGGCCATGCAGCTGCTCCTTTCAAGAGCAGGGGTGGAAAGCAGGATTTTGCTTGGGACCTCCCGTGATGTAAGCCATGCCTGGAACCTGGTGAAGCTGAACGGAGAGTATACCCACATTGATGCCACCTGGGACGATCCGGTGACATCTGACGGTACTCAGCTTCTTCTCCACGACTATTTTAATCTTACCGACGAGGAAATAGGCGCGGACCATAATTGGGCACGGTGACAGCCTTAAGCGCCGTAGTTTCAAGGGTATTGCCTTTATGGTACAATAGGAGTACCTTATTGCTGGTAAACGTCAAAAAGAACAAGAATGATTATCGGCGAATCGCTCCAGGTGGGCTGCGGGCAGAGCCCGCTTAGGTATTGCAGTAGGACGGGGTGTTTGATTTGTATTTGAAATGCCTTGAGATACAAGGCTTTAAATCCTTTGCTGAAAAAATAACGCTGCATTTCAACAACGGTCTTACCTCCGTGGTAGGGCCCAACGGCAGCGGAAAAAGCAATATTGCAGACGCGGTGCGCTGGGTTCTGGGAGAACAAAGCGCCAAGACCCTGCGCGGCGGGAAAATGGAAGACGTTATTTTTGCGGGAACCCAGCAGCGCAAGCCTGTGGGCTTTGCTTCCGTCACCATTACTCTTGACAATTCGGACCGGGCGCTTCCCGTGGACTATGAGGAAGTGGCTGTTGGCCGCCGCATGTACCGATCCGGTGAAAGCGAATATTACCTCAATAAAACCCAGTGCCGCTTAAAGGACATTCAGGAGCTGTTCATGAATACGGGTGTGGGCCGGGAGGGCTACTCCATTATCGGCCAGGGCCGTATTGACGAAATATTAAGCACACGCTCCGACGAACGCCGCCTGGTTTTTGAGGAAGCCGCGGGTATTACCAAGTATAAGGCCAGGAAGCGGGAGGCCGAGCGGAAGCTGGAAAACACCAGTCAGAACCTGGAGCGCATCAAGGATATTCTGTCCGAGCTGGAAAGCCAGCTTGAACCTCTCGCCAGGCAGGCGGAAACCGCAAGGCTGTTTCTCGATTACAGCAATGAGCTTAAAGGGCTGGAGGTCAGCCTCTTTATGGATACGGTGGACAAGCTCAAGCTGCGTATGGACGAGATCAAGGGTCAGGTAGGCGGTATCCGGGAACAAATTGAAGAGGAAAACCGCAGAATTGAGAATATAAAAAATATTAACCGAAACAAAAACGAACGGCTGGAAAAGCTCAAAGCGGAGCTGGATGCCTTAAGAAGCCAGCTCCATTCTCTGGACGGCGAAATCGGCAGGCAGGAAAGCGGCATTCGTTTAAGCGAAGAGAAAATCAGCCATCTTGAAACCAATAACCGAACCTATGGCGAGGATATTGGCGTTATCCAGGAGCGTCTGGGCCAAATTCAGGCTGAAACAGACAAAAAGAAAAAACGTCTGGTACAGCTGGACAGGGACGGGCAGCACTTCCAGGGCCTTTTAAAGGAAGCGGAGGACGAGCTGGCAGCCATTGTGGCCAAGCTGGACGAGGGCGAACGGGCGGTGGAGGAGGCCAAAAGCCAGGTAATGGACAAGCAGGACAGCCTGTCCGATTCCAGAATCCGTCTCAACAATCTTAAAAATGATCTTGAAAACTTCAAAAGGCTGAAGGGGCGCATCGGAGATGAAATCCGCCAGTCCATCCTTGAAAAGGACCGGGAGAATATGCAGAAGGAGGATCTGGATGCCGCCCTTCGGAAAACCCGGGAGCAAATCCGTAAAACCAAGGAAGCCATTGAGGAGAAGGAGCAGCAGCTTAAGGAAGACCGTTCAAGTCTTGAGGATATCCGTCGGGAAGCCGACGGGGCCAGAAGAGAAATTCACGCCCAGGAGTCCCGGCACCGTGTTTTAAAGGATATGGAGCAGAGCCTGGAGGGCTACAGCCACAGCGTCAAGGCCGTCATGCAGGCGGCAGGCGCAGGTAAAAGCCTGGGATCAGGCATCCATGGCCCGCTGGCCCAGCTTATAAGGGTGGGAGCCAAGTACGAGACAGCCGTTGAAATCGCTCTTGGAGGCGCCCTGCAGAATATCGTCACCGATGATGAATACAGCGCCAAACGGGCCATTGAATACTTAAAAAGCAACCGTTTGGGCCGGGCTACCTTCCTGCCGGTTTCCTCTGTGAAGGCCAGAAATCTGGAGCCTTATTTATTGAACGGAGCCAGGTCTATGGCAGGCTTTGAGGGGCTGGCAAGCGACATGGTGGAGTGTGAGGGCACCTTTTCAGGCGTTGTGTCAAATCTTCTTGGAAGGACGGTTGTAGCCGATACCATGGATTCCGCCATTGCCATGGCCCGGCGCTTTGACTATGGCTTTCGCATTGTCACTCTGGACGGCGAGCTTTTAAATCCCGGCGGTTCCATGTCGGGCGGAAGTACGAATCAGAAATCCTCCAGCCTTATTGGCCGTCAGCGTATGATTGAGGAGCTGGCCGCGGGCCTTCGCCGGTCGGAGGTCCGCTTGAAGGAGCTGGAGGCCCGGCTTGCCGCAAAGGAGCAGGAGCTTAAAAGCCATGCCCAGGAAGCGGAGAATCACCGTAAAATTCTTTCCGAGCAGGAGCTGGTGCGGCTTAGAGATGAGAGCCAGCTCATTCGGGTAAACGAAACCATAAAGAAAATTATAGCCCGCACCGAAATGCTGCGCCAGCAGGATGAGGAGCTTTTGGGCCAGATGGAAGGCGTAAAAGCCGAAAGCGGGGAGGAAGCCGTCCGTACCCAGGCTCTGGAAACGGCTATCCAGGAGCTTAAGGTGCTTATTTCGGAGCATCAGTCCAGAAACAAGGGCGAGCAGGAGAAAAGAGACGTTCTCCATGGCGAAATCAACGATTACCGGGTTTCTGTCAATTCCGTGCTGGAAAGCCGAAGCAATGTGGAAGAACAGCTTCAGCACATGGAAGATGAGAAAAATGGCATTGAGGGAAATATGGCCCGCCGGGAGGAAGACCGGAAGCGGAACCTGAAGCGCATTGAGGAGCTTAAAGCGGAGATCGAGGGCTTTAAGGGCCGTATCGAGCGTCTTAACGAGGAAAAGACCGGAAAGTCCCTTAAATTCGAGGGCCTCTCCGAGGAGCTGAAGCTTTTGGAAGAGGATCTTTCCGGCATGCTGGAAAAGG
>JAEXPO010000701.1 GCA_023446675.1 Bacillota bacterium
CAGCATGATAGAGATTCAGAACCTTACCAAGCAATACGGTAAAATAAAGGCTGTAGACGACATTAGCTTTACCGTAGAAAAAGGCGAGATCCTGGGTTTTCTGGGGCCGAACGGCGCCGGGAAATCGACGACCATGAACATTCTTACCGGCTTCATATCATCCACTGAGGGCACTGTGAAGGTAGCAGGCTTTGATGTTCTTGAAAATCCGGTGGAGGTAAAAAAGCACATCGGTTACCTGCCTGAACAACCCCCGCTGTATTTTGATATGACTGTTCAGGAATTTCTTGATTTTTGCGCCGATTTAAAAGGTGTTTCAAGGAAGGAATGGAAGAACCAGCGGCAGGATATCATGGAACTCGTTAAAATCACCCATGTAAGCCACCGTCTCATTAAAAACCTGTCCAAGGGTTATAAGCAGAGAGTCGGGCTTGCACAGGCACTTGTAGGGACTCCTGAGGTGCTGATACTGGATGAGCCCACGGTTGGTCTGGATCCCAAGCAAATTATTGAAATCCGCAAGCTCATTCGGGCTCTTGGAAAAAATCACACTATTATATTAAGCTCACATATTCTGCCTGAGGTCAGCGCGGTGTGCGACAGAGTGGTTATAATCAATAAAGGGCGCATTGCTGCCATTGATACACCGGACAATCTCTCTAAAAAGCTGGATGACTTCTCCCGCTTTACAGTGACGGTAGCAGGTTCCGAGAATAAAGTCCGTGATATCATAAGCCATGTTTATGGTGTTAAATATCTGGAAACCAGCAGCAAGGTCAAGGAAGACGAGTTCAGCTATGTTGTTGAAGCCGATAAGGATGTGGATGTAAGAAAGCCCATGTTCAATCAGCTGGCTCAAGGCGGCTTCCCCATTTTAGAGCTTAAATCCCTCAGCCTGTCCCTTGAGGACATCTTCCTCCAGTTGACAACCACTGAGGAAAGGGAGGTAAAATAAGTATGCTTGCCATATTACGACGGGATTTAAGATCCTATTTCAATTCACCTATTGCCTATGTTTTGATTGGCTTGTTTATGATTATTCTGGGACTGTTCTTCAATTCCGGCCTGTCCTCGGGCGGATCGGATTTCATGGGTTCCTTTGTAAGCAATATGAGCTTTTTGCTCCTTTTTATTGTACCCATTATGACCATGCGTGTGTTCTCCGAGGATAAGAGAAACGGTACCGAGGTGCTTTTACTTACTTCGCCCGCTCGGGTAACCGAAGTGGTTGTGGGCAAGTTTCTGGCCTCCTTCTGTGTTTTTCTTATTATGACGGCCGTAACACTTGTTTTCCCTATAATCGTTATTATTTTCGGCGGACCCGACATTCCTCTCATATTCAGCGCTTATCTGGGATATATCCTTTACGGCGCAGTTTATGTAGCCATCGGGGTATTTGCCTCCTCCATTACCGAAAACCAGATCGTGGCAGCTATCATAAGCTTTGTAACCCTTTTTGCCATGACCGCACTTGATTTTGTGGCAAGCTTCTTAAGCGGATTTCCTGCAAAGGCCTTAACGTGGCTTTCCCTTAATGAGCGGTACAGTGATTTTGGTTCCGGGATTATTGATCTCACATCCGTTGTGTTCATGATTAGCTTTGCAGCGGTGTTTGTCTTCCTGACCGTCAGGGTGATTGAACGCAAGCGCTGGAGTCAGGGGTGATAATATGAGTGATAAGAAATTGAAGATAACTAAGCCTAAGATAAAAATGAACAGCAGAACCCTGCGCTATGGCTCCTATGCTACCGCAGTTACCGCTGTTGTGGTTGCTCTCATTATTGTTTTTAACGCTTTACTGGGCTGGGACACCATTAAGAGCCGTCTCAGATTCGATATTACGGCCAATAAAATGTTCTCCTTAAGTGATGAGTCCATTGAGGTTCTCAATACCCTGGAAAAGGATATACAGGTTTACATTCTAACCGAGGAGAGCAACTTTAATGTTCCTCAGATTACCGAGGTATTAAAGCAATACGAAATAAAGAGCGGCGGAAAAATCACCACACAGTATGTGGACGTTGAAAAGGATCCCACCTTTATTAAAAGAGAGCTGGATCCGGAGCAGGTAAAGGGTATAACCTCCGGCAGCATGGTGGTTCGCTCCGGCGGCAGAATCCGTGTAGTCAATCAGAGTGATCTTGTGGAATATGATTACAGCAGCGGTTACGCTCAGGCTTCCGGCTACAAAATCGAGCAGGCCTTTACCAATGCCTTCATGAGTGTTTCAGCAGAAACCACTCCTGTGGTTTATTTCGTAACCGGACATGGTGAGGCTGGCCTTGATGAACAGCTTACTTCCCTTAAAACATCCATATCCGCCAATAATTATGATGTGCAGACCTTGTCCCTTACAGCGGAGATTCCCGCGGATGCGGCAGCCCTCATTTTTGCCTCACCCAAATCGGATCTTCTGGCTTCGGAATATGAAAAGCTCCTGGCCTTTATGGAGCAGGGTGGAGATGCCCTTTTCCTTATGGATGTCCAGGACAGCGCAACAGAGCTTGCGAATTTTCAGGCCTTGTTTGAGCGCTATTCCTTAGCCGTCAACAACGATTTTGTTATGGAGCTGGATCAGAACTGGTATTACAGTGATGTTAACATCATTATTCCCCAGCCCGCCAGCAACGATGTGACCACGAATCTTGATCCTAATTCCCTGTTTGTATACATACCTAACTGTCGCAGTGTAACAATCAATCAGGTCGCTAAGGAATGGATTACCACATCACCGCTGTTCTATACTTCAAGCAAGTCCCAGAGCACCAGCATTGCAACAAGTCAAACAGCTGCCGGCCCCTTCCTCCTGGGAGCTCTGTCCGAATACTCCGGCACAAAATCCAGCAAGGTTGCCCTTATTGGTAACAGCACCTTTGTTACCGACAGCTGGATAAGCAGCGCAGGCGAAAACGGCAAGCGCTATGTGGTTTCCATACTCAACTGGATGGAGGACAAAACCAATGCGGTTTACATTCCTTCCACAAGCCTTGCTCAGGCGACTATCAATATGACTGAGCAAAGCAAGTTCATCGCCTTTATCATGCTTACCGCCATTCTGCCTCTTCTTATTATCGGCGCCGGCGTGTTTGTCTGGATGAGGAGGAAGCATCTGTAATGAAAAATATGAAGAAAATCATTGCCCTTTTAGTGGTACTGGTGGTTTTCATCGCAGCTTATATCCTTCTTCCCAAAATCATAAAATCCGATGATCCGGAGGAATCCGTCACACCGGGAGCCTCCGAGGATTCGGTGGATCTTGTGGAATTTACCCGGGATCAGATGGATAAGCTCATCATAACCTATGGTGATGATGCCTACACCTTCACTAAGAAGGATGTGGAGGTGGAAAGTGAAAGCGCCAAGGACGACGGTACCACTGAAATCGTTAAAAAAACGGAGACCCGCTGGGTAACCGACGACTTTATCGCCAATCATACCGCTGTTAACGACATTGCCCTTTCCATGGAGACGGTAACCACCAAGCGCCTTATTGAGAAGGATGCCAAGGATTTATCCATCTACGGACTTGACGGCAGCCGTACCCTTACCGCACACACAACGGG
>JAEXPO010000702.1 GCA_023446675.1 Bacillota bacterium
TCCTTCAATAGTACCAACAGAGAGGCTGCCAGCATTAACACACCGAAAATCCCGGTTATCAGCCACTCTTTAAATCGAAAGCCTATTTGTACCCACTTAAAGGTTTTCACTTTTTTACACCCCGGTCATCTTTTTCGATATCCCGATGCTCGACAACCACGCTGATTTCCTTTTGCTTAAGAAGGGCACTGATGTGATTGGTTATGGTAACGGAACGATGCTTGCCGCCTGTGCAGCCAATGCCCACCACAAGCTGTGATTTACCTTCCTTGACGTACTGGGGCACCAAGAAGCTAATCATATCGTAGAGCTTGTCCAGGAAAATTTTACTTTCCGGAAAGGACATGACATAGCTTGCGACTTCCTCGTCCATTCCGGTTTTTCCCTTCATTTCCGGTATGTAGTAGGGATTAGGAATGAAGCGGACATCAAAAACCAGATCACAATCCATAGGAATGCCGTATTTAAAGCCAAAGGAGACTAAATTGACAATAAGCCCCTTAAAGGTTTTGCCCATAAGAAAAACATTGTGTATTTCCTCTTTAAGCTGCCGTGGAATGAGGTTTGAGGTATCAATAATGTAGTCGGCCTTTTCCTTTACCGGCTGAAGAATACGTCTTTCCTCCGCAATTCCGTCGGATACCCTGCCATCTGGAGAAAGAGGGTGCATACGGCGGGTTTCCTTGAAGCGCTTTATAAGTACGCTGTCGCCGGCATCTAAAAACAAGATACGATACTCGACTCCTGTTTCCTCCAAATGATGAAGAGCGGGCACCAGATCCAAAAACATGGCCCCGCCCCGAATATCCATAATAAGCGCAATTCTCTCAATCCCCGTTTTGGCCTGGAGACAAACCTCCGCAAATTTTGGTATGAGGGACGGAGGCATATTGTCCACACAAAAATAGCCGATGTCTTCAAAGTACTTTACACACAAGCTTTTACCTGCTCCGGACATCCCGGTTATGATGAGAAATTGCATGGGGTGCTCCCTTCGATGATCTTGACTTCTGTTTCAAGGCTGACGCCTGTTTTTTCAAAAACCGTCCTTTGAATGTGGCATATAAGCGCTTTTATGTCGGCGGTGGTGGCTGAACCGGTATTGACAATAAAGCCGCTGTGCTTTTCCGATACCATGGCGCCCCCCAGGGCAAAGCCTTTTAAACCGCAGTCCTCAATAAGCTTTCCGGCATAATAGCCCTCCGGACGTTTAAAAACGCTTCCTGCAGAGGGGTATTCCAACGGCTGCTTATCCCGCCGTCGTCCATTGAGATCGTCCATGGTATGGCGGATTGCGCTTTTATCTCCGGCTTTTAAGCCCATGATGACTGAAAGCACCGTAAGCTTTTCATCCTGAATACGGCTTTTCCTGTATCCGAAGCGGTGCTCGTCTCCCTTTAGCCGCACAAGCTCCCCCATGGGATTAATACTGAGGGTTTCAAGGATAACATCCCTCATCTCTCCCCCATAAGCTCCTGCGTTCATTGCGGCTGCCCCGCCTACCGTTCCGGGAATACCGGAGGCAAATTCCAAACCGGTAAGCCCCGCTTCCAACGCTTTTTCAGCTGTTTCGGAAAGAGCGGCTCCGCTTTGGGCTGTCAGCCTGGTTTCGTTAACCTCTATTTTTGACAATCTGTCGCTGAGCCTTACAACAACACCTCGAATGCCTTCATCCGGCGGTATGAGGTTGGATCCCTTGCCAATAATAAGGTAGGGTGTTCCTTTTTCCCGAAAATAGGCCAGCAAACGGGCAATGGTCTCATAGTCCTCGGGCTCTATAAGATAATCCGCCGGGCCTCCTGTTTTCATGGAGACATAATCCTTCATAGGTGCATCGGTTAAAACGGCATCCTTTCCCGCCAAAGAAACCAAATCCTTATAAATTAACACTGCCTGCAAACTCTTCACTCCAAAAATAAATTCCGTCCTCTCATTCTCACGCAAAAGCACAAACCCCTTGCATTAGAACTATCCCCCTACAGGTCATTATAAATGAAATAAAACAAAACTATGCCTGTTTGTTGGGTATTCTCTCACTAAAGCGGGCTATGCCCGCAGTCAAAGCGGGCTATGCCCGCAGTCAAAGCGGCTGCGCCCGCCCGCCATTGCTTAGAAGTGCTCACAAATAACTTTAAACTGGCGCTTCTCAGCTATAGCCGCTAACAGGACAAGGACAGGGGATTTAGACTTAAAGCTCGCTTTCCAGAGCTTTTCGGAGGTTGTTGGTAATTTTCTGGGTAAAGGCCTGGGCTGCATTGTAGCCCATTTTCTTCTGCCTGTTGTTCATGGCCGCAACCTCAATGATAATGGCCAGATTTCTTCCGGGGCGTACAGGTATGGTAAGGGACGGTACCGCAATACCCAGTATTTCTGTCTGAAGATCGTCCACACCCAGGCGTTCATAATGCTTTTGCGGGTTCCACAGCTCCATGTTGATGACAAGATTGATGCTTTCCGTCATCTTTACAGAGCCAACACCGTAAAGATATTTAACATCAAGGATACCAATACCGCGAATTTCCACGAAATGGCGGATATTTTCGGGTGCGGTACCAACAAGGGTTTTACTGGATACTCTTCTAACCTCTACCAAATCGTCAGCTACAAGGCGGTGACCGCGCTTAATAAGCTCCAACGCCGTTTCACTCTTACCAACGCCGCTTTCGCCCAATATAAGCACGCCTTCGCCATAAACCTCTACAAGCTCTCCGTGCATGGTTTCCATGGGAGCCAGCTCAACATTTAAAAAGGCAATGAGGCTGCTTGAAAAACGTGAGGTCACTTCCGAAGTAAGAAGCAGTGGCACATTGCATTCCTTTGCTACCTGAAGTATTTCAGGAAAGGGCTCCATACCACGGGCCAGCACCACACAGGGAATACCGGTGGAGAAGAGCCCGATTAAGCTCTGGTAGCGCCCCTGTGAATCCAACTGAGCCAGATAGGTCATTTCCACCTTTCCGATAATCTGTACCCGGTCGGTGCCGAAATATTCAAAAAAGCCTGCCAGCTGTAGTCCCGGCCTGTTAATGTCCGTTGAAGCAATTTGTATGGCATCATGCTCTTCCAGATAAAAGAGTTTTTCTAAATTAAATTCTTCGATGATTCGGTTTAGCTTTACCGAGGCTAAGATTCCAGTCGGCATAAGATCCCTGCTTTCCCTTTCAGGCTTTAAAGCCCTTTATCCTATATCAAGAAAAGAAAGCACCTGCTTTTTCATAGCTTCCTTCTCGCATAGTGTACGATGTAAAATCTCCTTTTTATCCAGCTCCTTAAGGCCCTCAGGAATTTTTAGCCCGGTTTTGCCGGAAAGAAGCTCCAAAAGCTTGAATTCCGTAAGGTTTTCCAGTTCCTCGTCGCCAAAAAGTGCCTTGCATACACTGGTATTGAATTTAAAGGGGCTGGCGGTGGATACCACAACGGAAGGCGTTAAATCCCCGGTTGTAATAACGTATTTATCATAAA
>JAEXPO010000703.1 GCA_023446675.1 Bacillota bacterium
TATAATAATAAGCCACATTGGACAGAAAAACCTGCATGATTCGGGTATCGAAATGACCCAGGCCCGTATCCTCAATAATACGGAAGGTTTCAAAGGGTGTTATGCGCTTTTTGTAAACCCTCTCAGAGGTGAGGGCGTCATACACGTCCGCAACAGCAATGATTTTTGCACTCAGGCTGATTTGCCTGCCGCGGATACCCAGGGGGTATCCGGTTCCGTCAAAGCGTTCATGGTGCATCAGAATCCCATCCAGGTGCACAGACTGCTCGATGCCCGAATTTCTGGCCAGGAAATACCCCAGCGCCGGGTGCCGCTTCATAAGCTCAAACTCTTCCCTTGACAGTTGGGATCGCTTATTGAGAATTTCGTCGGGAATCTGGGATTTGCCGATATCATGAAGCAGGCCCGCCCTGACGATATCCTTAACGCCTTCCTCATCCATTCCCAGCCATTTGGCTATAAGCATGCCATAGAGGGCCACATTGATGCTATGGTTGTAGGTATATTGATCAAAGGCCTTCAGGGAGCTTAAGCACTGCATGATATGCTCTTTTGCATCAATTTCGTCATAAAGGGTCTCGGTTAGATCGTCCACCCGCTCCATATTGAGCTTTTCACCCTTGGCCAGCTCACCAATGAGCGTCCTTACGCCTTCCACATCCTCTTCATACTGACGGAGAAAACGCTTAGCTTCTTCTTTTTTCCTTTCAGGATCCTTCCCGCCCGATCCATTTTTTCTGTAGACGAGAACATCATCCACTCCAAGCTCTCTTACCTTCTTAACCATATAGGTATCGAGCCTGGTATTCTCAGCCACATACAGAGCCTTGGCGTCTGTATAAATGTTCTGAGCCAGCAGGTCATCCTTAATAAATTCGTTAATGCGTATTTTTTCCTTTTCCACAAACGTCCTCCTCTCATGTGATGCCGAGCAAGTTAAATCCGGAAGACTGACGGGTTATTTTAACGCCTTGAGTTCCAAGGCTTTCCCATAAATTAACTCTGTTTTAATCATACTACGAGTTTGTCCTTTTGAAAATTAGGAAGAATGAACCAGATCAAATTTGTTCTTGTGGGTAACTTTACACCTGTGCTATAATGGCCCTGATTTCCATAATAAAACATTTATTACTCTTATCTCATCCCGACTCTTACCCGGGCAGCCCTTTACTCCATGGGTTTTTGCAGCTGCAATGCGGCATATCCCCTGCTCCGCAGCACCCCGGTTTTCCCAACGATAACTTAAAGCACAGGCTTTCAAGGGGGCTTTAACATGTACAGTGTTTTTATAACCGACGATGAACAAACCACACGCAACGGCCTGCTCCGGCTTTTCAACTGGGCTAAGCTGGGGCTTACCGTCATTGGTGAGGCCGATGACGGCACCACCGCCCTTCCCCTTATTGAAAAACTCAAGCCTGACATTCTCTTGACGGATGTCCGCATGGCGGTGATGGACGGCATTACCCTCTCCATTGAAGCCCAGAAACGGCTGCCGGGGCTTAAGGTGGTTTTTATCAGCGGCTACAGCGACTTGAACTATATCAAATCGGCACTCAAGCTGGGTGCCTGTGATTACATATTGAAGCCGGTTGAATTTACCGAGCTGGAGCAATGCATGTTGAAGGTGGTTACCCTGCTTAAGAACGAGTGGCTTGCCCGCGCCAATCTACAGGAAATGGAAAGCAGGCTGAGCTTAAGCCTGCCCCTTATCAAGGAGCATTTTCTGGCCTCTCTTCTAAAAGGGGGGATACAGCCGGGAGGCCGCCTGGATACGGGTTTTGGACAAACCTTCATGCCTGCCGGAGGAAAACGCTTTACAGCCTTCATCCTTTCTCCCGACGAGGGCGAGCTGGCCTCCTGCCCCGGTTTTCAAAACAACTGGCCCCTTTTGAGCGTTGCCCTTCGCAGTATTGCCGACGAAATTCTTAACCTTCATTACGAGGGCTTTGTCATGGATGATCCTAAAATCCCTCACCGGATTGCGGCTATTCTTGTGCACAGGGAAGCGGATGAGGACGGGGCTCCGCTTTTTTCCACCTCAATGGAAATTTGCGCCCTTATTAAAAAGCATATTCTTCTAAGCACCTCTGCCGCTATCGGCCAGAGTGTGGACTCCGCCTACCGGCTTCACGAATCCTATCTATCGGCGGGTGATGCCTTGAAGCACCGGCTTTACCTCGGCGGAGGAAGGGTATTTATGCACGGCCAGCTTCCCAGCCAAACGGAAAAAAACGCACCGCCAGGCCATGACGAGGGGACAAGCCTTCATGACCTGCTGCTTAACGCTTCTGAGGAGGAGCTTTTTAAATGGGTGGACGCCTGCTTTTCCCAGCTGGCTCAAATTCATTCCACCGATGCGGGTGTTTACAGGGGTAAGGTCAGCCGGCTGGTTTACGACATATACGCCACCCTTTTGGAGCAGCTTACCGTCAACGGCGAAACCGACGAATCCCAGGAAGGTGAGCTTTCCCGGCAAAAGGTTTTAGAGAACCTTTATGGCATGGAGACCCTGGGGCAGATGCAGAAGCTGGTTAAGAGCTATGGGGGAGCCGTCCGGAGCCTTATTGCCATGAAAAACGACTCAAAAACCACCGCTCTTGTGGCC
>JAEXPO010000704.1 GCA_023446675.1 Bacillota bacterium
GCGTTAGCTTCCTGTTCTTCCCTTACTTAAAAGTCATAGTGCAAATGATGCCGTGGAAACCTTACCGGCGGCTAAGCTCCGCCAGTTTGGCAAGCCCCTGGGAAACCTGTACGGCCCCATGTCGTCACTTGCATTTTAGCAGTTATCGGGAGGCTGAACAAGCCATTGAAGAAATTTACAGATTAAAGTTCCGAGAACCTTAACTTTTCATTTTGCACTAAGCGTGCTACAATATACGTATATTTTTTGTTAAATATACCGTAATTTTTCCCATCTCTCCCCTGTATGCATCTATTGTCCTGCTTCATTCGTATCCTTAGGTTACATTTAATGCCTCTTTTAGAATAATGATAAATGGAGATAAACAAGATGATTGGATTAGGGAAAAAAAGCGTTATCTGGAAGTGGATCTTTTCTTATATCTGCATCGTACTTGTTTCAGCCATTAGTACCCTGGCTACCTTCTATCGAAGTCAGTCGATTATAGAAGACAGACAGAGTGATATTAATAAGGTTGTGTTGGAACAGGCAGCCGAACAAATTCATGACTGTGTTATGATGATGGAAAAATTAAGAGAAGAGATACTCACCAACCCAAGCTATACCTCGCTTAACAAATCCATTTCCAGCAACTACTCCTCCACTACCTATAAGCAGTATCTGCTTTACGAGGATCTCAACACCTATCTTAAGCTCAACAACCGCTATTCACAAATATTGCTGTATTTTGAACGTGATAACAAGGTTATTGCCAACAACTCGGTGAACACTCTGGAAACCTACTGGAAGGTTTACAGAAACGAAACCTTTGATCTTGACTTTGATAATTGGAGCGACATGCTTAAGGGCAACTACACCAACTTCAGCGCCATCAACATCAACCTTGCAAACGAAGCGGGCACAGCCTATGCCAGAACCATACAGGGTGATGAAAGGAGCAATGAAAAAATAAATCTTTTCATTTTCTTCACCAAGAGTGACTGGAACAGCCTGCTTAAGGAATACCAGTTCCAGAATTCCTCCCTTTATATGGTTTTTAGTTCCACAGCCGTAAAATTTGATCCCTCAGGCCTTATCGCCAGCGAGGCGGATGAGCGGCTTATATTGGATGCCATTGAAAAGGGCAGGAAAAAATTTACTCTTGAGGGTGAAAAGGAAGTTCATATGGAATATCTTGAAGGCGCCGCCCTGTGCAACCTCTATATTATAACCCCTGAAAGTGTCTATTTGGAAAACGTACAAAGCTTTCAGATTCTTTTCAACTTCATTTTCTTTATTACCATTCTGTTTTGCCTGGTTCTTATTATTATGTTTGTTCAGAACAATTATAAGCCGATTAAGGACTTATTGAAAACAATTGCCACTGGCGATACGCCTCTGGACTCAAAAAATGAAAATGAACTGGCTCTGGTAAAAAGGGGCGTGGCCCATGTGAAAAACGAATACGCTATTGCACATAACACCCTGGAGCGCCAGAACAAAATTTTGCATAATCTTTATCTTTCCCGCTTTCTGTCCGGCGGCACCCGCAGCTTATCCAAGGACGATTTGGAGGAGGTATACGGCATTCGCTTCCTTAATTCCCATTTCCTTGTAATACTTCTTTATGTGGATGATATTGAAGAAGATGAGGCCTGGTACGCCTTTCCCAACGAAACGGAAACTGCGGGCCTCAATCATGCACAGCTTATTCTGTATCAGGTATACAGTGAAGTCCTTAAAAGCAGGGATTGGAATTTAAATCAAACAAAGGTTGATGAAACGCTGGTATTACTCGTGGATTTTCCCGCAGCCGAAAACGATGAGCTGCTTGTGGATTCCATCCTTCAACGGGGCAGAAATCTTATTGAGAAAAACAATCAGATTGAATTCTCCGTTGCGGTTAGCAATTGCCATGACGATTTGGGCAAATTGCCCGCCGCTTACCAGGAGGCCCTCCAGGCCCTGGAAGCCAAGCGGCTTTACGGACTGGACAGCACGGTTTATTTCAGTAAAATTTCCGAATTCTCAGGTTCAAGCTATCAATACAGCTATGAGGTAGAGCAGGATTTTATGCGAAGCATACAGCTGAACAATTACAGCGCAGCCAAAGCCATTTTTGACAAGGTCATCGAGGATAATATTAACAGAGAAAAATTTGTATCCCACGATATTATGCGCTGTCTCATGTTCGATCTTTTAGGCACTGTCATGAAAACCTTCAGCGGCGAGGAGGGCAGCCAGGACTTTATTAAGCAGAACAAGCCCGCCAAGCGCCTTTCCGAATGCCGTGATCTGCAAAGCATGATACGTGTCTTTGAGGATATTCTTTATAAAAGCTGCGAGTGCTTTCAAACCTTGCGCAACGGCAGCGATCAGGAAGAGCTCTGCTTCCGCATCCGGCTTTACATCGAAGAGAATTACCGGGATCACAATCTGTCCGTCATGTCCATTGCAGGCCACTTCAGCATGCCTCCAGTGGCAATGTCAAGGATGTTCCGGGATATCACCGGTATTAAAATAGCC
>JAEXPO010000706.1 GCA_023446675.1 Bacillota bacterium
CAATATCCCCCGGCGTGGGCAGCACAATAATATTAAAGCGCCGTTTTAAGGCCGAGGACATATCGTTGACGCCTCTATCCCTGGTGTTTGCCGTTGCAATAATGGAAAAGCCCCTGCTTGCGGCCAGTTCTGTGCCAAGCTCGGGGATGGAAATCCGCTTTTCCGACAGAATGGAAATGAGTGCGTCCTGAACCTCGGAGGCGCAGCGGGAGATTTCTTCAAAGCGGGCAATCCCTCCGCATTCCATGGCCTTGTAAATGGGGCTTTTAACCAGAGCCTCCTCGGTAGGGCCGTTAGCCAGAAGCATGGCATAATTCCAGGAATACCGAATTTGCTCCTCCGTGGTACCTGCCGTTCCCTGTACCACCTTTGTGGAATCGCCGTGTATGGCGGCTGTCAGGTGCTCCGACAGCCAGGATTTTGCCGTTCCGGGTTCGCCTATAAGTAGCAGGGCGCGATCTGTAACCAGAGTTGATATGGCAATTTCTACCAATCTTTTGTTTCCGATGTACTTGGGCGAAATAGTTACATCGCCTGCCTTGCCTCCTGTGATATAGGTAAGAGCAGACCGCGGAGACATTTGCCAGCCCTTGGGCACCCACTCCTTTTCGTTGGCAATGAGGGACTCTATTTCATGCTTATACTGCTGCTCGGCAGTTAATCTTAATACATTGCTGCTTACCGTTTTTTCAGACATTTTCCACTCTCCTGTTTCCTTGTCTCATTTTTTTATAATCAAGCTTTGTTCTTTAAGTCCTGAGCAATGGCCATAAGCTTTTGGGCCGCATCGTTATTGTAACGTGCCGCGAACTCCTCCAAAGGCCCGGCAGCTTCGGCGGGAAGCCTTCTGAAGGTTTCTCCGTAATGGTCAAGATAGTAATTGGAATAGGATCCTGCCTTTTTTAAATTAAACTCCACAGCCTGGAGAATCACAGACGTAATGTCCGGGTAGGACACATCGATAAGGTTATTAATGACAGGCTCAAAATGAGCGGAGTTAAAATCATATGCGGTTTCCAGCTCTTTTAAAAGAAATTTGATATACAGCGAGCCGGTATTCTCTTTATTGTGAAGTGCACAAAAAAGCTTGACTTCCTTCTTTTCCATGAGCAGCTTCAACCAACGGGGATCCCATTTAAGGTCGCCAATGTCCGCATAACGGTCCATCACCGCAAAAATTTGCTTTCCCTCATCGGATCTTCTTCCATTTTTTCCATAACCTGAATAACGGTTATACACATATTCAGGCTCCATGCTCCTTAAAGCCGCCTCAAAGGAATAGGCTAATACTGCGGACCCGAACTTTTCCTGTACCAGGTCCAGTACCTCAAAGGCTTCCCGTGTCTCAATCCGAATCAAGGCTCGTGCTGCCAGCCGCGCCAGGGTGATTTCCCCCACATAACCCTTTAAGGATACGGCCTTGTATTGCTGCAAGCTCTTTGTATGATCCAGGCAGCTTGTTAAAAAGTCAAAAACGGCTCTATCTTTTTTACCTTCAAGACAAAAAAGGACTGCTGCAAAAGCGTCCACTATATCGTCCGCCACAGGCTCCTCCTTTTTTGCAAACAGGCTCAGCCCCTTTTCAGTTTTTATAAAGGATGCCAGATATTTTTTCCCTTCTTCCAGCAGCATTGTAACTACACCCGCTGTACGACTGGCCTGGAGGGGCTTTAATACAAGCTCCCTGTCCTTGCCGTAAAAAGCCTCATAAACCTTTTTAACAGCTCCTTCACTGTCAATATGAGCAAGGGCAATGAGACTGGCTTCCCGGATATCCTTCCTTCTCTCCTTTGAAAGCTCCAAAAGCGAAGCTTCATATTCGGGAAAGTCTTTCAGCGCTTTTACCGCGCTTACCCGTACCTCGTCACTGCCCTCTTCCACTGCCCGTGTGATAAAGGAAGCTTCATCCTTCCCTGAAAGCTTTGAAATAAGCTCCAGACGGCGTGCATAAGCCTTTCCGCCCTTAAAGTCAAAGCCCTCCTTTAAAATGGGTACGGCTGCAATTCCAAGACTCTCTGTAATGTTTACAAGCAATTCATTTATTTCCGGAAAGTTATTGGTATCAAGAGCGTATACCAAGGGCCTCAAAAGCCTTAAATCCTTAAAGATACCGTCCTTATGGGCCGCGCTGATAATTTCCAGCCTTCCTGCCCCCTTGCTGGTAAGAGCCTCAATAATGGGCTTCAGCCTGCGGTAAGGAATAGTGGTCATAAAAGTCATGCCCGCCGTTTCAATTTCCTCAAGGGGGCCGTCGACGCCGGTTTTCCCCTGGGTATAGAGAACGGCATTTACCAGATTGGCAAGCTCCAGAAGCTTTTCCGGCAGGGCTTCATTTTCCGAGACAATAACCTTTTCCAGGGCTTCGGCAATACGCTTGAAAACGGGAACCGCTTCCCCGGCCTTCTGCATCTGAGGCAGAAGCCTTTTAAGCCTGTAATCTCCCGAGGCCAGACTGCTTCCCGCAATCAGCAGCCGCCGAACCTCACTCTGAGTTTCTATGACTAATGGAATACTCATTTTTTCACCTCTAATGCGGGCTTTTACCCGCAATCCAATTGATACGAAGCACCGTCGAAACAACTTAATTGGTGCTTCTCAGCTATAAGCTTCTAAAAACTCAAACGTATTAAGCTGTCATCGGTCACAATGCTTAAGGGATGGGCATACAGCCTTCCCGCATCCAAGTCATTATGAAAGCGAACCGTCATCACCTGCTGTTTGAGCTTATCCTTTGTTATAAGCTGAAGCAGATTCATAACAGGGGGCTCCATCTGCCCCGGAAGATCCTTAAGGATAATCCGCTGGCCTCCCGTGTCCTCCGCCACAAGCTCTTCTCCTACCCTGCCGATACTTTCATAACGAATAAGCGCAACAGGGTATTTGGCTGAAAGAGGATTTTTTATCTGATTCTTTACGGATTTAACAACATCCTGTAAGGAGGCGGGTGCAAAGCTTCTCACCGTCAGATAATCCTCCTTTTTAGCCTCACGCACCGTCATGGTGTCCCAACGCACTCTCGGATTCATGTCGCCGGGATAAATATACAGCTCGGGCAGCTTTACAACGGAAAAGAAGGAATCGTCCTCACGGATGTATTTGGCCGCCTTATAAGGCCGGTAGTTTCTGGTTTCCACAATGACGCCGGTTTTCAGATTGAGCCAGACGCCCGCATCCACATATTCCTGTCTGGCTTCATTGGAATAAGAATTAAAGGAGAGCTGAATCAGCTCCGCATCGTTTTCCACCCGGCCCATTTCCTTAAGCTCGGATAATTGCCAGGCATGGCCAAGCCATTCCATTAAAGCGGTGTCGGTGTCCGGCGGCAGTTCAGGATCCTCCAGCCGTTTATTTAAGTACTCCTTCCCTTTCCTGCACAGTGCATAGAGGCGGGTAAGGCAATCCACTGCTTCCGTGTAAACGGACTCCCCATTCTCCGTGCTGGCAAAGAGTACAATAAGCTCTCTTAAAGCATTCTGGGCGCCGGGAACATAATAGTTCCCCAATTGCTTTGCCTGCTCCTCCAAAAGCTTTAGGGATTTAATATTAAGGGTACCAAGACCGGACTGGACAATGGAATAAGTGTTTTTTTCAAGAAGCTCCAGTCCCTCCAGCTGTGTCTTTATTTTCTTTGTCAGAGCGGTTTTATTAACCTTTTTAGGCTTCTCAGCCCCATCCGTCTTATTCTTTTCCTTTTTTTCCTGCCGTTTTTCAGCCTTTTCCCGTTTTTCCGCCAGATCAGACGGAAGCTCTGCGGGAGTAAAGGCTTTGCCTCCGGCATAGGCATACATAAGGCCCAGGGTATGCTTGCAGGGAAATTGCCTGCTTGGGCAGGAGCATCTGAAAACAGGGCTTTCGGGATTTCCGAAATCGGCAGAGGAATGATAGGGATTGGCTCCGCTGCCCTTACATTCTCCGAAAAGGACGGTGCCGTCGTTTGAAATATTAAGGCTGGTAAAGCTGTTCTTTTTAACCAGTCCCTGGCCATTGGCAACGGCGCTTTGATTGGGCGCCGTCTTATTGATGTATTCCTCGGTTAACTTTATCATGGTTCTTCTTCCTTCTGCATTCTTTTGTTAAGCTATCCTATGTGTTAAAACAGTTAAGCATAATCTTACTCTTGTTCTAATCTCTCACTATTTAATATCGGCTCAGGGTTAAAGTGTCTGCAGGAAATAAAAAGAATTTAATCCTAAAAACCGGTACCTTTACCGTCTCTGAAGCATAGGGACATAGTTCAATATTTGAAGCCATGAATACACTATAGATTGTAAATAAATATCGATTAACCCCTGTATGCCTTTAAACTTTAAAAGGTGGTGCATCGGTTTATTAAGAGAGGCGAAGTCCTATGGCACAAC
>JAEXPO010000023.1 GCA_023446675.1 Bacillota bacterium
TCTTAAGATACTGGTTCAGAACAGGGGCAGGGTTTTATCACGGGATATGCTTTTGGAAAAGGTTTGGGGTTTTGACTATTTTGGTGAAACCCGGACGGTGGATGTGCATATCCGTTACTTAAGGCAGAAGCTGGAGCAGGAAGACGGCAAGCCGGAATATATTGAAACGGTAAGAGGTGTGGGCTATCGGTTTGTTTAAAAAGGATACAGGTTTTTGAATGCGGAAGGGGGTCATGCATTGCCATGGCCTGCCGGATAAAAGCATATATTGCATTTGTGTTACAAACCGTTGGAGCGTATACAAAAAAAATCTGGAAGAGGATATAATTTATTGTAAAGAACTATGCCCCATAGGCTTTTGGCATAAGAGAAAACCTTTGGAGATGCGGACATGAACAACATCATGAACTATTTAGGCTTAAACGGTCCATTGGATATACTGCGCATGATACTGGAAGTATCTATTGTTTCATATATCGTTTACAAAGGGATTCAGCTTGTCAGGGAAACAAGAGCCATTCAGCTGGTCAAGGGGCTCGTATTTATTTTGATATTTACCAAGCTTTCGGAAATGCTGGGGTTGAGAACCCTGGCCTTTCTGCTTCAAAGCATGATTCAGCTTTTAGGCTTTGGGCTTATCGTATTGTTCCAGCCGGAGCTTCGACGAGCCTTGGAAAAACTTGGAAGCAGCGGCCTTAAGGATTTTATGGTCCGAAGGAGCGAGGAAGAGCGCATTCGGGTCAGCTCCGCCATTGAAACCGTTGTTAAGGCCTGTTCGGCCCTTTCACGGGACTATATCGGGGCTTTGATTATTCTTGAGAGAGGTACGAAAATCGGAGATATCGTTAATACCGGCACCCGCATTGAGGCGCTGGTTTCAGAAGAGCTTCTGGGAAATATTTTTACACCTAAAACCCCTCTCCATGACGGCGCGGTTATTATAAGGGAGAACATTATCAAGGCAGCCGGGTGCTACCTTCCCTTAACCCAGAACGCCAGCCTGAGCCGGGAGCTTGGCACCAGGCACCGTGCAGCCCTTGGCATAACGGAGGTTTCCGATGCCATTGCCGTGGTGGTTTCCGAGGAATCAGGAAAGATATCCTATGCCCATAACGGGGGCCTTACCCGAAACCTCACGCCCGATTTGCTGAGAAAGGCCTTAACCCGGTTTTTAATGGACGATACCCAGGACAGAAAGCTCTTTAATTTCAGAAAGGCGAAGAACAGTGAACAAACTAATCGATAAGCTTTTTGAAAGGGATTTGGTAATAAAGGTCATCTCTGTTATGACGGCCATTTTTATTTGGTTTATGGTTCTTGACAGCGATAATCCTTACATGGAAAAATCGCTGTCAATTCCTCTGTCCAATAATGCGGAGGTCCTTGCTCTCAATAATTTGCAGATAGTAGGATCGGCGCTGCCCTCCCGGGTGGATATAAAAATAAAAGGCCGGAAGCTGAAGCTGGCCGATATTACCGAAAACGATTTCAAGAACTTTTTGGATTTATCGGAGCTGGACACGGAGGGCAGCCATACCCTTCGTATCGCTACCCCCGAATATCTGGGGGAGGAATCCATTATTATTTCTTCCATCAACCCAACCTCCGTTACGGTTAAGCTGGATAAAATCGTGGGCAAGCAGTTTCCTGTCAATATTGTCTACGAAGGCGAGCTGCCCGCAGGCTATACCCTTGAGAATGTGAAAATTGAGCCAAGCAATATTATACTTGAGGATATTCAGGGGTATATGGAGCAGATTGACAAGGTGGTTGCCAAGGTTAACCTGAGCACCCTCACCGACAGCAGGGAGCTCATGATCCGGGGCTCGGTCCTCAATGCGGAAGGCAGTACCCTGCGCCAGTTTGACGGCAAGGTGGTTGCCATAGTAACCTTCGATATGGCCCGAAGCCTTCCTCTGACTGTTACAACAAAAGGAAGCCCGGCAACGGATTGGTTTATTAAGGAATTGAAGATTAAAAACACGAATATACGCATTACCGGGGTTAAAAGCGTTCTGGATGCCCTGTCCAAGCTGACCGTTGAACCTCTGGATATAACGGGCAAGTCCGAAACCTATCTGGAGGAGCTTAAGGTAACTCTGCCCAAGGGAGCGTCCATCTTTGAGGAAGACAAGGATAATTTAATTGCCGAGGTCGTGCTTGAAAAGTTAGAGACAAGAGAAATTGCAGTGGCTCCCAGTGCAATAACCATTTATGATGGGGATACCACCGGCGCCAAGGCTTATCGTGTTGCCCAGGAATCCATCAGCATTAATGTCAAGGGCAAGCCGGATGCCTTTTCCCAGCTGAAAACATCCGATATACGTCTTAGCGCCTCCGTTTCCGGGCTTGAAGCGGGTGAGCATGAGGTCACTCTTGCCGTATCCGTGCCTCAGGGCTTTACCGTGGTTGGACAGCACACCGTGAAAGTGGTTATTGAAGCTTCCGAAACGCCGACACCCACGGCTACGCCTACCCCCATGTCAACGGAAACTTCGGGAGAGGCGGGTTAACACGGTTTTATGCAGTATTGGGTTCGCAATATTAGCCTTCCTCTTTTAGAAATTACTCCCGAAAATGAAAAATCTCTCCTTTTAAGGGAAGCTGCAAAGAAAATGGGCTGTCCCCCCGGTACCCTGTCGGGAATCCGCATTGTGAAGGAATCTCTGGATGCAAGAAAAAAAGCGTCCCTGCAAATGGTTTACGGTGTTTCTGTAAGCACCGATTACCGGGTGCGGCAATCGGGTGACGTGGCTATAAAGAAGGAGGCTCCTACTCAATCCTATGAAGCCGGACGGCCGCTTACACAGCCCGTTATTGTGGGCGCCGGTCCCTGCGGCCTTTTTTGCGCCTGGGAGCTTGCCCAAAGAGGCTTTAAGCCTGTTATTGTGGAACGGGGCGAGCCGGTTGAGAAGCGGGCGAGGAGTGTGGATGACTTCTGGAAGAAGGGCGTTTTAAATCCTGATTCCAATATCCAATTTGGTGAAGGCGGAGCGGGAACCTTTTCCGACGGTAAGCTCAATACCCGGACCCATGATATTAGAAGCACGAGGGTTTTGGAGATATTAAGGGATATGGGCGCCCCGGAGGATATTCTATATAAGGCCAAGCCCCATATCGGCACGGACCTTTTAAGGCAGGTTATTATCCGTATGCGGGAGGAGCTTTTAAAAAAGGGAGCCTCCTTCCTGTTTTCTGCCTGCATGGACTCCCTGATTGTAAAAAAGGACGGCATTTCCGGCATAAGGCTTAAGGATGGGACAGTACTCGATACCCGTGGGGTGGTGCTGGCAATTGGGCACAGCGCCAGAGATACCTTTGAAAGCCTTTTTGACCAGGGTGTGCCCATG
>JAEXPO010000029.1 GCA_023446675.1 Bacillota bacterium
CGGTACAGGCAGCACAGGAGTGAAAAGTCCCGGTTTTCCTCAGTTTTATCAAACACTCTAATAAGCTCATCCATAAGCCAGGGAATGCAGTTGCCTTCCCTGACATGCTGAACAGGTGAAGAATCTGTAAAGCCCATCTTAAGAGTAAACTCAGGAGCTCTTCTTCCATTATAGGAAAACCAGTAAAAAGACCAGGGCTCTTCCTTAACAGTATAATAATAGACCACATCCCTTGGAAATATACAAAAGATATCCCCTTCCTTCAGGCGGTAGGTTTTCCCCCTGGTTTTATAATACCCCTCTCCCCTTACAATATAATGAAATAAATAGCAGTCCCTGATATTCGGCCCGCAGCTGAAGTCGGGCAGCGTATCCTCATAACCGCAATAGCGTATGTGGGAATCCCCTTCCACCGTACCCGTATTGAAATATTCCACCCGCATGGCCCCTGTCCTCCTTAAATACTTTTCACAAAAAATGCTTTTACCCAAAGCGTTTGGTGATAATATCCATATTTTGTCATCAATAGGCTTACTAAATACAATAATACCACATCCGTGCAAATTCATATCACGTCCATACATTTTCCCCTCCCCTTTCCCCTGCTATAATTTGGGCATATTCAAGGTCCAAAAGGAGAGCAGTATATGAAAGCTATGGTTTATGAAGGCCCCAGAAAAATTACCCTTACGGAGGTGGAGGATCCGCCTCTTTTAGAGGGACAGGTAAGAATACAAACCCTTTTCAGCGGCATCAGCCACGGTACTGAAATGGCTGTGTACAGAGGAACAGCCCCTTTTTTCAAGACCAGGCAGAATGGCTCCGCCCGTTTGTTTGTTCCTGCCGATACAGGTGAAGTATGGTCCTACCCGGTGCGGAGCTGTGACCCCGGAGTATGGTATATGGGCTATGCCAGTGTAGGCCGTGTCATGGAGGTCGGAACAGGGGTAACCACCATTCTTCCAGGAGAGGTGGTGTACATAAACGCGCCGCATCAGACACATGCGGTTAAAAATGAAAATCAGGTAATAAAGCTTCCCCAGGACTTAAAGCCGGAATACGGGATTTTCTTCACCAACCTCATGACAGCCTTTAACGCCATACTGGATACAAAAATCAAGCTGGGAGATACGGTTGCGGTATCCGGCCTGGGTGTTCATGGGCAGCTTGCGGCCCAGATGTGCAGCCTGTCCGGAGCCCGGGTAATTGGGGTGGATCCTATTGAAAAGCGGGGAGCCACGGCCATGGAAAACGGCATGGCTGTTCATGTCAACCCCTTGAAAGTACCGGATGTAGCCATGGAAGTACGCAAGCTTACCAACAACAAGGGCCCGGACGCCGTTATTGAGGTTTCCGGAAATATAACGGCCTTAAATGAAGCCCTACGTATTGCCGCACCCGATACCGCCGTCACCGCGGCAGGCTGGTATCAGGGCTTTTGCGGCAATCTCAGCCTTGCGGAGGAATTCCACCATAACCGCATTGCCCTGCGCTGCTCCCAAACAGGAAGCATCAATCCGGAAATTCGCCACATGTGGGATGTCACACGCAAGGAAAAGACCTGTATGAGCCTTCTCTCACAGCTTAAGCTGGAGAACCTCATTACCACACGCATACCCTACGACTCTATTGCAGAGGCTTACCGCACCATTGACACCGCTCCTGCACAAGTCATTCAGACGGTTATTACCTATTAAACGTACAAGCTTCGCCTGGGGTAGTTGTCTGTTATTAGTACCGTTTTTGCTTATTGAAAGTACGGTTACTCCCAATTAAGCTCAGATAGCATTTGAAAGGAAGGAATTCACTTATGGCTGTAAAAGTCGGACTTATTGGCACAGGCTGGGTTGCAGGGGTGCATGTCGAAGCATTGAAAAAGATCCCCGGTATCGAGATAGCTGCCATCGCCGGGAGAAATGAAGGGAAAGCAGCTCAGCTTGCCTCCCCCATCCAGGCCCACAGCTATGGCGACTATAAGGAGATGCTTAAACAGGAACCGCTTGACGCTGTTTTCATACTTATGCCTCCCCATGCTCACGGTGAAATTGAAAAAGAATGTGCCTTAAGAGTACCTGCGGTTTTTATTGAAAAGCCGGTGGCTAACAATCTGAAAACTGCCTGGGAAATTCGTGAGGCCTTTGAAAAGGCAGGAACTTTGGTATCCGTGGGGTATATGATGCGGTACCATGCTTCCGTCAACCATGCCAGAGCCCTGTTTCACAGCTCCGGGGACAAGCCCGCCCTCATAAGCGGATGGTGGGTTAATCCCATGCCCGGCCCTCTATGGTGGCGAACCGGCTCCTTATCCGGAGGCCAGTTTGTGGAGCAATGCACCCATCTTGTGGATGCCTCGCGCTATATTGCAGGGGAAATAAAACGGGTTTCAGCTTTCAGCGCAAAGGGCTTTGTGAAGGATGTAACGGACTATGCCACCGAGGACGCCATGACTGTAAGCGTGGAATATTCCAGCGGAGCAGTGGGCAGCTTTTTTACCGGCTGCTTCCCACGCACCGGAGGAAGCATTGGCCTTACCCTGGAGTCCCGGAGTATCCGGTGTGCTTTTTCGGGCTGGGGCATGGCTCTTGAAGCCAATTACGGCAACGGGCATATCGAGCTTTTCAAGGAAGGAGGACAGGAAATTTTCGTTAAAACGGATACGGCCTTTCTCAAGGCTGTTACTACGGGTAATACCTCCGGCATCCTCAGCAGCTACGACGACAGTATTAAAACACTGGAGGTTACGCTGGCTGCCGCACAATCCGCGGCCGTCGGCAAAACGGTTATGCTTGGAGGAGGCTGAGCTGCGTCTGTGTATTTCAAATTAAGGTTATACCCCATGAAGCTGATTGCCATTACAATTTGAAAAAGAGGGATGTAATTATCCGAAAGTTATCAAGAAGTTAAAGCTGCTTCGAATTGACAACCCATGGCGTAAATGATATCATTTACGGTAATTTCACTGTGTTCAGCTTCCTTTAAAGGCTTTCCCTATGGACCTGGTCATACCGGTTTACGGGCAGAACCTCTTCCGTTTCTCTTAATATTAAGATGCATCCGGTGGATTATTTATATGGAGCTGCACATAAAATACAGGCTTTAACTATGGAGTATACGAATAAAATAGAATATAATAATCAGAGATAGAGGTGCGTTTTTCATAAGTCCCTTGAAGGAGAACAGCGGGTTCTGTGATTTCAGGAAAAAGGGAAAAACGCCGAAGGAGGAAGATGCCGCTCCATCTGCCCCCTGGTTGCCCGGTGTAAAGCTATGCAACTGTCGCCATTAATCGGCGGAGCGCTATCGGCAAAGAATTTGCGATTATAAAGCCGGATTGCTGATGGAATCCCTTTATAGGAGCCGCCGATTGCAAAACCGGGCGGCTCTGTTTATTTATATAGGATTTTTATTAATCCAATTTGAAAGGAGAGCTTATCATGAAGCAGCCACTCTTCACAGGTTCATGCGTCGCCCTGATTACACCCTTTAACGAAAACGGTGTTGATTACGAGAAACTTGAAGAGCTCATAGAATGGCATATCCGTGAAGGCACCGACGCAATTCTCATTTGCGGTACAACCGGGGAATCTTCCACCATGCCAGACGATGAGCATCAGGAAACCATTCGTTTTGCCGTAAAGAAAATCAGGAAGCGTGTCCATGTGATGGCAGGCGCAGGGAGCAATGACACACGCTATGCCATCGAGCTTTCACAGTTTTGTGAAAAAGAGGGTGTGGATTCGGTTCTGACGGTTTCACCATACTATAACAAAACAACTCAAGAGGGCCTCTACCGACATTTTAAAGCCATTGCGGAGAGTATACATATTCCTGTTGTTTTATATAATATCCCCAGCCGCACCAACCTCAATATTGAACCTGTAACCTTAAAGCGTCTTTCTCAAATACCCAATATTGTGGGCCTTAAGGAATGCAACCTTCTCCAGACCGCGGAAATCCGCTACCTGTGCGGAGACGATTTGGTTTTGTATTCCGGAGAGGACGGCAATGTCATTCCCCTTCTGTCACTTGGCGGCAAGGGTGTCATCTCCGTTATGGCCAACATCATTCCTGCGGATACCCACCGTATGGTAGCCACCTTTTTGGCAGGAGATATTGAAGCTGCCAGAGATTTACAGATTAGAACCGTACCTCTGGAACGGGCTTTATTCTGTGAAACCAGCCCCATACCGGTAAAGGCGGCCATGAATCTTTTGGGTATGGGTGTCGGCGATTGCCGAATGCCCCTTATAGAGCTCAGCGAAAAGGGGATGAATTGTCTTAATGCCGCCATGAAGGAATATGGCCTCATTGGATAAAAAACCTTACAGCAATAAAAACTACTTTTAGTTCATCCCATACTTAAAACATTAAACAATACTTGATATGGAAATGGAGCCAACATGATAAACATACTGCTCAACGGCTGCAACGGAAAAATGGGGCAGGCGGTAGCCCGTACCGCCAGATTCCGCGAGGATTTGATTATAGCTGCGGGAGTGGATGCTACCGCACGGGAAGCCTCGGGGTTTCCTGTATATGCCTCGCCTTATGATGTTGCTGAAAAAATTGACCTGGTTTTGGATTTTTCACATCCCAACGCCCTGACTACCATACTCGATTTTGCAGTTGCAAAAAATCTTCCCTTGGTTATCGCCACAACAGGCTTTACCGAAGAACAGAAGGAACGTATTTATCAGGCCGGAAAACAAATTCCCGTACTTTTGTCGGCCAATATGTCCCTTGGCATCAATCTTCTTCTTGAGCTGGTAAAAAAAGCGGCGAAGACCTTGTATGGCTCCTTCGATATTGAAATTATTGAAAAGCATCACAATCAGAAGCTGGATGCCCCCAGCGGCACGGCCCTGGCTATTGCAGACGCCATTAACGGAGCAGTATCCGGCGATAAGCTCAAATATGTATACGATCGCCATTCCACTCTTCAAAAACGTACCATTAATGAAATTGGCATTCACGCAGTACGGGGGGGTACAATAACGGGTGAACACACGGTACTGTTTGCAGGAAACGATGAGATGATTGAAATTAAGCATACCGCCGTTTCCAAGGATCTCTTCGCCGAGGGTGCGTTAAGAGCGGCCGCCTTCCTTCATGGCAAGGAACCGGGCTATTACAGAATGCAGGATATTTTCACTTCGTGATAAAACACAATCGGAGCTTAACTCATCAGATATTATAGATCGGGCATTAAATTAAAGCCTGAAAAGCGGAAGACAGACGTTCAAGCGTCTGTCTTTTTTTCTGCCGGAACAGGCACAAATCTTTTCCGGCCCCCCGTTATGGAATTTTCCAAGAGCCGGCATAAAGCCTTATTCCTACCGCCCTCGCCATTCATATTCCGAATAAAAGTTTTCCTTACGCCATTCTTGACACTTTAAAAAGAAAGGTTTAATATAACATTGTTATATAACACTGTTATATCTCATATGCTGTAAACGCTAAGCTATAAATCCTAAAAGGAAGGACTTATTTATGACAGGCTCTGCCCGTGACGACGAAAGAAGCAATAAGTTAAAGCCAACAGATGGAAGCCAAACCACCAGGCAGCGGATCTTAAGAGCCGCCCAGGAGGAGTTCCTGCG
>JAEXPO010000045.1 GCA_023446675.1 Bacillota bacterium
GGAATTATGTGTTTCTGCTGCTTTCCTTGGGAATAACATCATGGGCGCCCCCCTCCACAATGCTTGTGGAGGAAACCAGGGTCAGCCTGGCTTTTTGCTGAAGCTCTTTAATGCTTAATGCTCCGCAGTTGCACATAGTGGACTTAATCTTGCTGACGGTTATATTGACATTATCCTTCAAACCTCCGGCGTATGGAATGTAAGAATCCACACCTTCCTCAAATTCCAGCTTGGCATCCTTTTTCTCTACGCCCGTATCGTAGCGCTGCCAGTTGCGAGCCCGGTTGGAGCCTTCACCCCAATATTCCTTAACAAAATTGCCTCCCACTAAAAGCTTTCGTCCGGGACTCTCGTCAAAACGGGCAAAATACCGGCCCAGCATAACAAAATCGGCGCCCATGGCGAGAGCAAGTACCATATGATAGTCGTAGACAATACCGCCGGCGGAGCAAATGGGGACATAAACGCCTGTTTTTTCGTAATACTCGGCACGGGCTGAGGCCACCTCAATTAAGGCAGAGGCTTGTCCTCTTCCTATTCCCTTTTGCTCCCTGGTGATGCATATGGAGCCGCCTCCGATGCCTACCTTAACGAAATCCGCACCGGCCTCGGTCAGGTAAAGGAAGCCTTCCCTGTCCACCACATTTCCCGCGCCTATTTTTACGGAATCGCCGTATTTTTCACGTACAAAGCCAATGGCTTCCGCCTGCCACTCGGAAAACCCATCGGAAGAGTCGATACACAAACAGTCCGCTCCTGCATCAACCAGGGCCGGTACCCGCTCCCTGTAATCCCGGGTATTAATGCCCGCTCCCACCATAAGCTGCTTATTCTCATCATGGAGCTCGTTGGGATAGAGGTGGTGGCTGTCATAGTCCTTACGAAAGACAAGGTACAAAAGGTTGTCCCTGTCATCCACCACCGGCAGGCAATTAAGCTTGTAGTCCCAGATCATGTCGTTGGCCTGGGATAGGGTAATGCCTTCCCTTGCATAAATCAGAGCTGAAAAGGGGGTCATGAAATCGCTGACTTTTTTATCCTGAGAGGTTTTTGTAGGGCGGTAATCCCTGCTGGTCACCATACCCATTAATCTCCCCGTTGGAAGCCCGTTATCCGTTATAGCCACCGTAGAATGGCCCCTGTGGGCTTTAAGCTCCATGACATCCGCCAGCGTATGATCCGGGGTGAGATTGGAATCACTAATAACAAAGCCTGCTTTATATTTTTTTACCTTACGTACCATTTCCACTTGCTTGCTTATAGACTGAGATGCATAAATAAAGGAAATGCCGCCGCAGCGAGCCAGAGCAACCGCCATTTGATGATCCGATACAGCCTGCATGATGGCTGAGGCCAGAGGGAGATTGATTTCCATGGGAGGAGCTTCTCCCCTTTTAAACTTTGCAATAGGGGTTTTCAGATTGACATTAGGCGGAATGCAATTTTTACCTGTTAAGTTGGGAATAAGAAGAAACTCATTAAAAGTGCGCGAAGGCTCAAGAATATATTGGGCCATGGACAAATCCTCCTTTGGATCCTTTACACCTATTATAGGCTGTTTCCTTATTTATGCAAGTCTCATTCCCTAATTCCTATTAAGATGCTTATCTTTGTCCCCTCACCCTCCCGGCTTTGTATGTCAAGCCTGGCTCCTTTAACAAGCCCTACCTTTCGCATTACATTGGAAAGGCCGATGCTTGTGCCTTCTCCGGATAAAATGCGGTCCAGTTTTTCCTTGGGAATGCCGGGCCCGTCATCGGACACCTCGATGCACACACACCCTTCTACTCCTTTTTTTACTGAAAAGCCAATGGTTCCGGGGCCATTTTTTTGAGCTATGCCATGCCTTACCGCATTTTCAACCAGAGGCTGAATGGTTAAAGGAGGAAGCATTACCTCTAGGGTTTCGTCAACGGCATAGTCAATATGAAGCTTATCCCCGAAACGCATTTTCTCTATGGATAAATAAGCCTTAAGCAGCTGTACTTCATTTTCAATGGAAATAAGGGCATTGTGATTGTAAAAATCCAGCTTGCCTCTGAAATAGATGGTCAGATTACGCAGGGCTTCCCTGGTTTTTTCTTCACTGATATAGCTTAAGGAAACAACGGTATTTAGGGTGTTGTAAAGAAAATGAGGCGTAATCTGATCATGAAAATAGCTTAGCTCCTGTTTTACAGCTTCCTGGGCTGATTTTTTCATTGAAAGCAGGGATTGGACCCTGGCACGCAGCTCATCCGGAGAAACAGGCTTTTTAATTAAGTCATTAGCCCCTGCCTGAAAGGATACGGACATCTCCACTCCCTGACCTGTTGCGGTAAGCATTAAAACGGGCAGCTCCGCCATGGAAAATTCCTCGCGGATTTGACGGCATACCGTTTCTCCGGGTATCTGGGGCATCATGAGATCCAGAATGATTAAATCCGGTTCTTCCCTTTTTATAATCTCCATGACCCCCTCGCCCCTGTCACTGGCAATCACCGTATAGCCCATGGCATTAACTATGCCGGTAAGCGTTTTAAGCTGAACGTGCTCGTCATCCACAATAAGGACGGCTTCTCTTTCCTTGCCGGGAAGCTTAAAAGGAAGCTTTTTGGTAAAAGACGGCATGGAAGGAAGAATTTCCAGCGCTTCCTCCTGTGCAGCGACTTCCTCGCGGGCAAGCTCCGCTTCTTTTTCGTCGGCCAGAGGAAGGGTAAAAGTAAATCGGGTTCCCTTGCCCGGCTCCGACTCCACCCATATTTTCCCACCATGAAGCTCCACCAGATTTTTGGTAATACTGAGACCCAGCCCAAGCCCCTTTTGTTCATCAGCTGCAAGCTCCTTTCCTTGATAAAAGGAAGTAAAGATCCAGTCCAGAGTTTCCTTATCGATACCTGTTCCCGTATCTGTCACTGATATAAAAGCCATACCCTCCCGTATTTCTCCGGTAACCTTAACATCACCTTCATCTGTGAACTTTACCGCATTGTGAACCAAATTATAGATAATCTGCTTTAATCGGCTTTCATCAACCTTAAGGGCCGGAAAATCCTCCGGTATAAGGCAGCTGATAGCTAGCCTCTTTCCCCTCGGAACCAGATAGTTCATTTCAGAAAGAACATCCTTAATAACCTTAATGCTTACAGGCTTAGGCGTAATTTTAACCCCGTCACGCTTCACCTGGGACGCACTTGTGAGATCCTCCACCAGCCCTAAAAGCCTCCTGCTCTCATTGTAAATAAGAAGCATGCTTTGCTGCTGCTTATAATTTAAAGCTCCGTCCCTTCCCTCCATCATAATTCTGCCAAGATTCATAATAACCTTAAGGGGTGTATTAAGCCCCTGAGAGGTTCTGGAGATGAACTCATCCTTGAGATTATCCAAAAGAATCAGCTGCCTGGACATCTGATCCATCTTAATATATGACAGCTCATTGCGATGATTGGTTAGCATAGCAAGACTCCATACCATAACGAAAAACAGCAGAACAGGCAGTTCTCCCGAATCAATCTCAAACAGTAAATCCATCAGCTGAAGAAGGCCATAGGTAAAAAGAGTGGTTAAAATAGGCAGAATGAATTCCGATGCCTCCCCGCCCTTGAGCAATGCTCTAAAAAGGATTATCAGGCTGTAAATCATGAGAACACCTATAAGGAATACCACCGAAACCTGTATCATCAATAAGGTTATGCCTATTTCATTAAATAACTTAAAGGGGATAAACATTGTGGGAATGCCCACAAACAGTATTACTGCAGCAAAAAGCTTCACCGCTTTTATATTTCCATACTCTTTGAAGGAATCATAAATAAAGAGCAGGAAAAAAAGAGCGGAAAGGTATGAAACAGGGATTTGTATATTGGCTAGGGTATTCACGCTCATATTGGGAAAAATCAGATCGAAAAGCCTTTCGTTAAGGGTTGACCTGTGTATTCCCTGCAGAAGGCAGGTCAGTGCGAAATACAGCAGATGGCGGGCTTTTTTTCTCCGGAAGGTACTTAAATAGGTTCCGAAAAAGTAAAGCCCCAGTACCAGATACCCGGAAATAAGCAGGGCTTCCAAAGCCCTTTGCCCATCTCTATGCCTTAAAAGCTGCTTATCGGGACCAAACTCCGGAGCCTGTGTCATTCCACCCATAGGATAAAAGCTGTTTGCAGCCTGAACAACAACCTCAAGCATTCCGTTTTGGCTGTTTCCCATTCCAATATAATACCTGCTGTCGGATTTATAGTCTTCCCGAGCCTCAGCAACCTGGCCTTTGGCTATAATCTCTACACCGTTGATAAACACTCTTCCGGCCTGACGGACAACCTTTAATCGAATACTGTATGTACCATCTTCCGGAACCTTGATAAAAAGCCGGTAGGTTCCCTTTTGAAACTTGTCGCTGCCACCCTCAAAAAAATCATCCCATGGGCCCGGCACCTGAATCATAC
>JAEXPO010000052.1 GCA_023446675.1 Bacillota bacterium
GGGTACAGGAACAGTATTTTTTATACCCTTGTAGGTACGTTGATCAATCTTGCGGTGACATTGCCGGCCGCTTTTGCCCTGTCCAGAAAAACCCTTCCGGGACGCGGCACCATCAGTATGTTCTTTATTTTTACCATGATGTTCAGCGGGGGTCTTATTCCCGGCTATATGCTAATCAGTTCCATGCATATGGTGGACACGATATGGGCACTGGTAATTCCTGGCGCCTTGTCCGTATACAATATGCTCATCGCTAAAAGCTTTTTTGAGGGAGGCCTGCCGGAAAGCATTTATGAAGCGGCCACCATAGACGGAGCCACCAAATTCCAGTTTTTTTTCCAATTTGCGCTGCCTTTGTCCAAAGCTATGATAGCGGTCCTATTTCTCTACTATTCTTTAGGCCATTGGAACGATTATTTTAGACCCTTAATCTATATTAGAACGCCTGATAAACAACCGCTGACAATCATCATATCGCAGCTGGCCGCCACCTTGGATACGACACTTTTAGAAGCAATGCCAAATGAAGAGGCTTACCACTTACTTATGGAGAGATCACTGATGAAATACGCTGTTGTATTTGTGGGTGCGGCTCCAATGATAATTTTGTATCCTTTTCTGCAGAGATATCTGATACAGGGAGTTATGCTAGGCTCCGTTAAAGGCTGAAAGTATGTTTGACCGTGTTGCTTAGAGGGGGCACGGGAAAACGTCAAATATAAATTTTTTTAGGAGGATTTATTTTATGGGAAGAAAACAAATGCTAAGATTTTTATCTCCGGTCATGGTTCTGGCAATTGCGCTGTCACTGGCGTCCTGTTCCGGAACTACAAAAGAACCCGCCGGCAGCTCGCCGGCAGCACCAACCGCATCCGAACCCTTGGCAACAGAGTCGGAGGGCATTACCTTTCCTCTTCCGCAAGCCTATACCTTCACCTTTGCGGGTATTAACGGCACTGCCGGCGAATATCCGGAGCAAACCGCGTTCGCTAAGAAATTGGCGGAAAAATACAATGTAAATATTGAGTATTTAAGCTTAGGTGCGGACCAGGCCGGATCCATTGAAAAGCTGAATATACTATTAGGTTCAGGAGATGCTCCTGATGCGATTTTGGGCGGACTTGCCATGAATGAAACCTTTTTGGCCATGTACGCGAAGGAAGGGTATTTGAGCCCGATGAACGAGTATCTGAAGGATCCGACGGTCATGCCGGTATTCAACAGCAGAATCCTCGAAAACAATCCGGATATACTGAAAGGATTGGCATTGCCGGATGGCAATATATACTCTCTGCCCTATATAAACCAGGTTCCAGGCACCTATCTGGAAAGTCCTGTATGGATTAATAAAAAATGGCTGGATAATCTTGGACTTGAGGTACCGAAGACACTTGCAGAATTAGAAAGCGTCATGGAGGCTTTCGCCACGAAGGACCCAAATGGAAACGGAGATCCGACGGATGAAATTCCGCTTCTGGCCCGTGCAGGAAGCGGGTCCGAACACCTGGAGGCCTGGCTCTCACTATGGGGCATAGCTACAAAAGACGGCACATTTGAGAATTATATATACGTGAAGGATGGAAAAGTTATTTTCGCTCCTACAACAGACGAATACAAGGCCTATGTAAAAACCATGCAAAAATGGTTTGAAAACAAATGGCTGTGGAATGAGTATTTCACAGGCTCTGCACAGACCTTCAGCGCCATACAAAACGATGCCGGCGCAGCAAAATACGGTATTATTACCACGAAGTATCCCATCACTAAGTTCCCTGACGAGTACATTGCCATTTTGCCACCGGTTGTAGAGGGCTACACGCCGAACTTCTATTTGAACCCGGCGTATATCGCTGGAAGCAAAGGCCAGTTTGAAGTGACAAGCAATTGCGAAAACCCGAAAATACTAATGGCTTTTATTGATCAGTTTTTCCTTATGGAAAATACGCTGGAAGCTTATAACGGAATCGCAAATGAAGACCCGAGGCTAACCTTGAACAACGGTATCTATAAAGTTAATACCCTGCCTGCTGAAGAAGCATCAAAATTAACGACGGATACTTTTAGAAACTACTTCTCAAACAACCTTGTAGGGGCAATACTGGAATCGGATTATGCAGATGGAAAACTTGAGATGAGTGCAGCAGATAAAGCAAGAGGGGCAACAAACAAGTTATATGATGAAGCAGGTATTATAAACACAGAAGTATGGCCTCGTCCTTATTTCGAACCTGAAGATGCAATAAAGCTGAATGAATTGAGAACGGATATTTTTAATTCAGTGAGCAAGTACAGGGCTTCCTGGATAACGGGACAATCGGATATAGACAAGGAATGGGATGTTTTTAAGGATTCCTTAAAGTCAATGAAAATAGATGATTTAGTCACCATTATGCAGAAAACCTATGATAACTATATGTCCCACTAAAAATGGAACAAACAATGGAACAAACAGATGCCAATAACATTTGGAGTTGAATCGATCTGTTTATGTCAGGGAAGCTCATTATTAAACGACGAATGAATTGAAAAGGTAAAAGATATGAAACTTGCCACCTTTGAATTAAACGGAAATGAACATTTTGGATTTCTCCTTGCTATACCGGATACGGGTGAAGAATGGCTGTTGGAACCGGGCAAGGCTGCTTCGTCAATCACTGCTTACGCCCAAGCCAAAACATCGGGCTATCAATTCTCGTTACCTGATTTTGGAGGCTTGGGGAGCTGGCCTGTTACTTTGAAAGAGTTCCTCTGCCTGGGGGAAAAAGGGATGGAAGCGCTGGAGAAGCTGGTTACCTTCACTGGAAGACTTGTGGAACAAGGCGACGGATATCAGGTATTAATGGACGCAGGGCATAAGCTGTATGAAACAAGGCTCCTGGCCCCAATACCCAATCCCAGGCTTTTATGGGGCATAGTAGGTAATTTTCCGGGGTTCACCCGGAACCACTTGAATATCCGGCATGTCAACCTTCTGCCCCAAGGCCATCAAAGGCATCCGGGGAGTGTGGTGGGTCCCGGAGAGCCGTTTGTTTACCGGCGCATCCCAGGCCAGATCGGTTGGGGCTATAATGTGGAATTGGGAGTTGTAATAGGGAAAAAATGCCGCAATATAACTCCCGATGAGGCTATGGACTGTGTGGCGGGCTATACCGTCGTCTGCGATACCTTTCACGGCTATTATAATTCCCGTTATCCGGAAATAGGTTAGCACAATGACAGAACATCCATAATGACCTATGGATGGGTTCATAAAAACACGGATATGAGTTGCTCCGTGGGGCCGTACCTGGTAACCAAAGACGAGGTTGGGCATCCTTATGACCTTATGACATACACCCGTATGAACGGAATGCTGCGTGACCGCGCCAATACTTGCTCCATGCTGGTCGGGGTGGAGAGGACGATAGCCTATTACAGTTCCTTTGGTACGCTCTACCCCGGCGACATTATTCACATGGGTTCCAGCGGCAAGGACGGCGTAGGTATCAACATGAATTGGGACTTTGGTAAGGAACAGCCTTTTGTGGAATGTGAAATAGAGAAGCTGGGTGTTTTGCGTAATCCTATTAGGTACACACCCTATGACAGCTCCGAGGCCACGAGAGACCTGCATATGCCTGCTGCGGCAAAATGGCGTGCCTTAAGCGGGCAAATGGAGATAACGGCTGAAGAATGGAATCTTTCCCGCGTGGGCTCATTTCTTATAGGCTATGGGAATTACAGGACATGTGACAGCGAGGAACAAATGCAGCCGTCCAATATTCCCAGGTATTTGTGGGCTGTATCGGCAGCCTTGGGTGAAAGCGGCAGTGAGGTGCGTTTGTCTGCGGAAAAAGAAGACCTGTACATTGGGGCTGAAATCGCCTTTGTGATCGGGAAAATGGGAAAATGGGCGGATGGCGCGGAGGCGGAGGAAATGCTTCTGGGATACATACCTATGATTAGCCTTCATGACGGCCATCTCGCGGAAAAAGTAGTTGACCCCAGCCTGCCGAGAGAAAGAGCCATGGCAGAAATATATTCTCGCTGGGAGGACGGGGTGAATGTTGCCGCCAGCCATCCGACAAACTCCGGCGATATCCGAAAAGCCGCACTGCCTATGTGTCTGTATGTCGACGAGGATTTGGCATGGACCGGAAATACAGCGGATTATAGCTGCGGGGCACGTGATTTTGTAGAAATAATAACCTTCGGTTC
>JAEXPO010000189.1 GCA_023446675.1 Bacillota bacterium
GGCCAGTCCCAAAGCCAGCCTGAAAAGAGGTTTTTCAATGGCGGCTAAAAACCCGGGTACATGGTATTGCTTCATTGTTTCAATAACAACATCCTCAAAGCTGGAGTAAGCAGACATGGCAATCAAACCGTCAATTTCCGGTATCTGGCCAAATGCATTGACCGCAATGGCCCCTCCCATGGAAACACCATGTATAACAACAGGTATATTGGCATAGCTTTGCTGCATTTTGATATAATCCATGACGGCCTGGACATCCTTCACTTCCTCATAGCCGAGACTGACACGTGTTCCTTCACTTTTACCATGCCCTCGAACCTCCAGCAGAATGGAGGCATAGCCTTCCTTCTGCATCCACCTGGCATGTCCATAAAAGTATGTAACAGAGGGCTGCTGTATGCCGGAAAGATAGATAATCACAGCTTTAGGATTATCAACAGCTACTTCGGAGGCCCAAACTTTGTACCCGTCTTCGGTGGTGAGCATCATGTCATTTGATATCAGTCCGAAATCCGAGGAGGAATACACCTTTTGCAGAGGGTGAGATTCATCCAGCTCGTATTCAATATGCCCATTGGTAATAAAATAGACTGCTACAGGCGGAACAATGATAAGAACAACGGCGATTAAACAAAGGGTTAAAGTGATAATCTTAAAAGCCAGCCTTCGTTTTGCTGTTTGTGTGTGTTTATTCATCAAAGCCCTTTCAACCATAATGTATTAAGGTAATGTATTACGGTATTGTTTTAGGTTTAAAGACATAACCTATGAAACATTATCCCGTTTGGGAACTAAGATGTTAACCTAATGAGGATGGAGGGTTTTAGCGCGCCGTCTGACTTTTTTCCGGTAGCGCCTGTTCATTCTTAAGAATAACAGCAGCAAGCCTGTTATGAGAACAAAAAACAGAACGCCTCTCATACCGCCGTTCTTTTCGGCCTGAGCAGCCGGTTTGGCTTCAGGCTTTACCTGACCCATAACAGCCTTTGCAGTGCTTGCCAGGTTTAACTTTGAAACCAGCATGGTGCTTAAAACCACTGACGGCACACCATAACTGTCGGCGTGGTCAAGGCTGACGGAAACGGGTATTTGAGCAGTGCACTCAGCCGCATTAACTTCCGGTGTACCATAGTCTAAGGTAATGTCCTCCGAGGTACAATTCGCGGGAAGCAGAATAGCAAGCTCCTTTTCTATCCCCTCAAGTCCAATAATACTGTCCTCTCCCTGGGTTAATACCTCGGGCATTTTATTTCTCAGATCTTCCTTTGTTAAGGTATAGGGTGCATAACCTTCAAAACCATAATCAAGGAGTCTGGTGGTGTCCTTCCATTTAGTATTAGTGTCAGGATCTTTCATAACAACCGCTATTAAAGTGGTGTCCCCTCTTTGAGCTGCTGTAACCAGGGTATGCTGGGCGGCGACGGTCCATCCTGTTTTGCTCATGAGAATGCCGTCATAGGCTATCTCACCGTTGACGAACTTGTTTTTAGAATAGAAGGTGCGCGTTCCAGGTTGTATATTGGTTGGAGGAATTTCATATTTAGTGGCGCTGAACAGCTCTGTGAAGCCCGGTACCTTTAAGGCTGCCGCCGTAATTTTTGCCATATCATAAGCGGTGGTGTAATGATTTTCGTCAGGCAAGCCATTGGCGTTGGCAAAGTGGGAATTGACTGCCCCTGCTTTTTCCGCAGCTTCGTTCATCATATTGGAAAAATTGTCCAGGCTTCCGCCAATCAGCTCCGCAATACCGTTGGCCGCATCATTGGCCGATTGGATGGATAAGGCATACAGCGCCTGCTCAAGGGTGATTTCCTCCCCTACGTCAAGGGCAATATGGGAGGAATCTCTTTCAACTGAAAACACCGCATCATAGGACATGGTGATTAAGTCGGTAAGCTTGCCGTATTCCAAGGCAAGCATGCCCGTAATAATCTTTGTGGTGCTCGCGGGATACAATTTTTCATCCATGTTTTTCTGAAAAAGAATTTGACCGGTCTGAGCGTCTATCAGTACGGCCGCTTGAGAGTTGATTTCCGGTAAATCCACCGGGTTCGTTGCTTCTTCCCCAAAGGAAAGAACGGTTGTGAGAACATACACCAGCGTGGCTAAGAGAACCATACATTTTATCTTTTGCATTTTGCCCCCATAATTAGTAAAAAGTCTCCCTTATAGTAAAACACAAAATCAGGAGTAAGAAAACCCTACTCCTGATAGTATTATTACCGAAAACTTTTTACATTAAGCATACGAATGGCATTTAGTATGGCAAGAACCGCAACCCCGACGTCGGCAAACACGGCGGCCCACATGGAGGCAAAGCCCATTGCCCCGAGGAGAAGAACAATTCCCTTTACCCCAAGAGCCAGGGTTATGTTCTGTTTTACAATACGGAGAGTCTTTTTGGATATTTTCATGGCTGTGGCCACCTTTGAAGGCTCATCGGTCATTATAACCACATCTGCCGCCTCAATGGCCGCATCCGAGCCCAAACCGCCCATGGCGATACCCACATCGGCCCGGGCTAATACAGGCGCGTCGTTAATGCCGTCTCCCACAAAGGCCAGCTTGCCCTTTGCCGATTTCTGGGCGAAGAGATCCTCCACCATTTGAACCTTATCCCCGGGAAGAAGCTCGGTATAGACCTTGTCAAGCCCCAGCTGAGAGGCAACCTTTTCACCGATTGGCTTTATGTCGCCGGTAAGCATAACGGTTTGCTTCACTCTTGCTGCCTTCAGATCCGCTATGGCCCTTGCCGCATCCTCCTTGATTTCATCCGCGATAACAATATAACCCTTATACTCATTGTCAACAGCCACATAGACAACGGTACCCAGGATATTCTCCGCTTCCCGGCAAGCTATATTAAGCCTTTTCATGAGCTTCACATTGCCGGCAGCCACGGTTTTTCCGTCAACAGCGGCTACAACTCCATGACCGGATATCTCCTCCACATTTGAAATGCGGGTGGCGTCAATTTCCTTGCCGTAGGCTTTTTTAAGGGATTGTGATATGGGATGATTGGAGTAGCTTTCGGCATATGCCGTCAGCTCCAGCAGCTCCTCTTTGGAAAGGGTATACGGTACCACCTCCTGTACCTTGAATACGCCCTTGGTGAGAGTGCCGGTTTTGTCAAAAACAGCAATCTCCGTTTCGGCCAGCGCTTCAAGGTAATTGCTTCCCTTAACTAAAATGCCGCTTCGCGACGCTCCCCCGATGCCTCCGAAAAAG
>JAEXPO010000236.1 GCA_023446675.1 Bacillota bacterium
CCAATTGGCATCGACAACCTCACCGTTACCCGGCGCTTCTGTCTGACCAGGTTCAGGCGTTTGGGCTCCCGAGGTTTCCTGGGGCTCTGCCGTGGGCGATTGCTCCACGATTGCAGGAGAAGGGGTGCCGGGCTCCGGTGTATTCTCGTTCTGAGTGGGCTGGCTTGAGCAGCCTGTTAATAAAGACAGCGTTAAAACTAACGGCCATATTTTTTTCATTGCCAATACTCCTTGTTTTATCTCTTGTTATAAGTAATCTAATATAATCCAAGCCCACTTGCTCTATTCTATGTTTATTCCCTTTTTCCTCATTGGCTCTAAAAGCTTTTCTTGAATCATGCTTATATAAACCACAGAATCCAAATTATTCAGGCGCTCAAAGCCTCCGATGGACGTAACATCAAAAAAATCGTCCTCACCATCCCAATCGGGTTGTATGTAAGAATAGATTTCATTACCCCCATCAAAGCACAGCTCAGTTACTTTATCCAGATCCGCCGGTTCCAGCTTCAAATCAGAAAAGTACTCCATAAGCTCTTTAATAGGTCCCGCATTAGTATGGTATTCAAAGCTTTTTGAATATTTCTCAACCAATGCATTCAGATCGTCCATAAATGCCGGTTCTTTGCTTAGCAGGGCATCAATAACAACTAATTTAAAGTTAAAATCTTTAAATAGCCTGGTCTTGTCACTAAATCCTTCCATCACTGTTACTCTCCTTGTTGATTCATCAATTCTATTTATTCTGCCGTGTATAAGAGCTTGGATTACATAGCAAATAGTACCATTCCCTTCACCTTACCGTCAACAATGAACGAAAAACGGGTGACGCAAGATAAGGTATAGCCCCATGCTGGCATTGCTATAAAATACGGCGTATACTTTATTACAAGAGATTTAGAAAGTATCCCCCGGCATATGCCGCTGCCTGTTCTTTGAAGCATTGACAACCCGCTTCCCCATGGTATAGAATAAAAAAAGTTTATAACTTAATAGAATTTTGTTTGCGGGGGGACCAGTTTACTGGTTGAGAAGGCTAAAACCTGACCCTTTGATCCTGTCGGTTAACACTGTCGTAGGGAAGCAAATCACCAAAACGAATGAACAAACCATTCGGATGATGATAAAATGCATGTGCTTGCTCCTTAAAGGGCAGGCACTTTGTTTTTGTGCCTTTCTTTTATGCATCCTGCGGCCTTCCGGTTCGTTTAATGTCCCGTTACGTAAACGAAAAGAAAGAGGGAAACGCACATGGAATACACCACTCAAATGGAAGCTGCCAGAAAGGGCCTTTTTACACCTCAGCTTAAAACAGTGGCCCGCAAGGAGCAGATATCCGAGGAAACACTTCGTCAGCTGGTGGCCTGCGGCAAGGCTGTCATTCCTGCCAACCGCAATCACAGTGTATTGGATCCCAACGGCATCGGAAGCCGTCTAAAAACTAAAATCAATGTGAATCTGGGCATTTCCAGGGACTGTCCCAATCAGGATGCCGAGATGGAAAAGGTCAACGCTGCCGTTGCCATGGGAGCCGAATCAATAATGGATTTAAGCTCCTTCGGGGACACTGTCGCCTTTCGCAACCGCCTCATTTCCTCCTGTCCCGCCATTATTGGAACGGTCCCGGTGTATGACGCCGCCGCCCATTACGATAAGTCGCTTAAGGACATTACCGCATCCGATTTTCTCCGGATTGTGGAAAGGCATGCCAGGGATGGTGTGGATTTTATGACCATCCACTGCGGCATTAATAAGGCGGCTGCCTACCGTTTCAAAAAAAGCGGACGTTTGACGGATATCGTGTCCAGGGGCGGCTCCCTCCTCTATGCCTGGATGGAGATGACAGGAAATGAAAACCCCTTTTATGAGTACTATGACGAGGTTCTGGACATCTGCCGCAGCTACGATGTCACCATGAGCCTTGGGGATGCCTGCCGTCCCGGCTCCATCCACGATGCTACCGACGGCGCCCAGCTTGAAGAGCTGATTATTCTCGGCGAGCTTACCGAAAGGGCCTGGAAGAAGGATGTTCAGGTTATTGTGGAAGGCCCGGGGCATATGACCATGGATCAGATCCCGGCCAACATGAAGCTTCAGGAAACCCTTTGCAAGGGCGCTCCCTTTTATGTACTGGGACCTTTGGTCACCGATGTGGCGCCAGGCTACGATCATATTACCTCTGCCATTGGAGGAGCCATTGCCGCAGCCTCCGGAGCCTCCTTCCTCTGTTATGTTACTCCCGCGGAGCATTTAAGGCTTCCCACTCTGGAGGATATGAAGGAGGGCATTATTGCCTCTAAAATCGCTGCCCACGCGGCAGATCTGGCCAAAGGCCTGCCGGGGGCAAGGGACTGGGACAATGCCATGAGCTCAGCCAGAAAAGCGGTTAACTGGGAGGAAATGTTCCGGCTGGCCGTGGATCCTGAAAAACCCCGGGCCTACAGGGCAGGAAGCCTTCCGGAGCTGGAGGATACCTGTACCATGTGCGGCAAGCTTTGTGCCATGCGGAATATGAACACCATTCAAAAGGGCGGTGTGGTGGACATTCGCTAATGCTCCGTTCCATATCAAGAACTGGTGTTTTTAGTACTTTATATATTATTTTTTAAATAACCCTTTTATAATATTTAATTTATTTCTTATTTCATTCAAATTACCGCAAGGAGGTAAAGCTCATGAAAACGGCTCTTACCATTGCCGGTTCCGACGCAAGCGGAGGCGCGGGTATACAGGCTGATTTAAAAACCTTTTCGGCTCACGGCGTTTTTGGCATGAGCGTGATTGTTTCCGTTGTTGCCGAAAACACACGCCGGGTTATTGCCATAGGGGATATCTCCCCCATCCTGGTGGAGCAGCAAATCGATTCCGTTTTTGAGGACATGCCAGTAGACGGTGTTAAAATCGGCATGCTCTCCTCCTCCCCCTTAATGGAGGCCGTAGCGGGAAAGCTCCGGCAGTACAAGCCCTCACGGACAGTCCTGGATCCGGTGATGGTAGCAAAAAACGGAAGCCCCCTCATGCAGCTGGAGGCGGTACATACCTTGATAAAGGAGGTTCTGCCACTGGCTTATATGGTCACCCCAAATATTCCCGAAGCTGAGATTATTGCGGGGATGTCCATTAAAAGCCATGACGACATGGAAGCGGCGGCGAAAAAAATTCATGCTCTGGGACCGGAAAAGGTGCTCATCAAAGGGGGGCATGCTGTCGGAGACGCAGTGGATATTCTGTTTGACGGCAACGCCTTTCACCGTTTTTCCGCGCCCCGGGTAAACACAAAAAATACCCATGGCACAGGGTGTACCTTCTCCTCCGCCATTACATCCAATCTGGCACTGGGATTACCTGTTAACCAAGCGGTGGCCCGGGCCAAAAAATACATTACCGGAGCCATTTTAAATGCGCTGCCCCTGGGGGGAGGCCATGGCCCCACCCATCACTTCTACGCCCTTTACAGGGAAGGCCTGGAAAAAGCCCTTAATGAACTGGATTAATGAAATTTATTAAAGTATCGGGAGGTTTAATTAATGAGCAAAATAACAAGCAAAACCGCTGCATTGGCTCTCGAAGCGGTGCGAGCAAAACGTCCCCTGGTTCACCATATCAC
>JAEXPO010000263.1 GCA_023446675.1 Bacillota bacterium
CCTCCGCCTCCTGTGTTCTCAAAACCCGGGAGCTTGCAGCAAAGCTTTTTAATATTGACAATCCTCTGGAAATCGGCTTTACCTCCAACGCCACCCATGCTCTCAACATTGCCATTCAGGGCGTTCTCAAAAAGGGCGATCATGTCGTAACCACCGCCATGGAGCACAATTCCGTGCTTCGGCCCCTTTATCATCTGAATCAAACCCGGGGCATCACCTACACCGTGGTGCAGCCAAGGGATAAAATAGGAACCATAAACGCGGCGGACGTGGCTAAAAGCATACGGTCCAATACCCGCCTTATTATCTGTACGGCGTCCTCCAACGTTACGGGAACCCTTTTGCCTTATAACGAAATTGGACAGCTGGCCTATAAAAAGGGTATCTATTTTCTTCTTGATGCCTCCCAGGGGGCAGGAGAGCTTAATATTAACGTAAAAGAGGATGGCATTGCCCTTCTGGCATTTCCCGGCCACAAAGGGCTTATGGGGCCTCAGGGAACAGGGGGGCTGTATGTGGGGAGCAATGTTCGTATAAAGCCCGTACTGTTTGGAGGAACAGGGAGCCGGTCCTTTGAAACCATACATCCCTCCTTTATGCCGGACATGGTAGAGGCAGGCACAGTGAACACACCTGGTCTGGCAGGCCTTGGAGCGGGCCTGGAATGGATTTTCAATACCGGGATGGATAAGATAAGAGAAAAAAGAGAAAGCCTTGTCAGACAGCTTTATGAGCTTTTAAGGCCCTATCCTGAAATCGAGCTTTATTCCAGAGGGGATGACGGAAGCAATTGCGGCGCTCTGGCCTTTCAGATTGAGGGTATGGATTCATCGGATATTGCAAACCTTCTGGACGCCCGCTATAAAATCGCAGTTCGGCCGGGCTTTCACTGCGCACCCCTTGCCCATAAGGCGCTGGGAACGGAAAAAACCGGTCTGGTAAGGGTTAGCCCGGGCTATTACAATACGCCCAGGGAGATGGAAGCGACGGCTAAAGCCATAGTGGAAATTGCCTCACAGAAGGGTACTGACACGGAATAAAATCATGGCGCCGGATTAAATGTCGATAAGGGTCAGCTCAGGCCTTGAGCCCAGCCGAAAGGGAACGACCACGCAGCCAAGGCCCCTGCCTATGTAAACAAAATTCCCGTTGATTTTATGCAGCCCCCTTCGAAAGCCCTGCTTGGCGGTGAGCTCCTTGCGCATGAGCCGGTACTCCATATTAAAGGGCATCCAAATCTGGCCCCCGTGAAAATGGCCGCAAAGGGTAAGATCCGCCTTTCCCTGGGGGATCTCCAGGGAAAGCTCGGGATTATGAGTAACCGCCAGGGTGAAAGAGGTAGCTTCCTTAAAGGCAAAGGCCTTTTTCAGATCCGGCTTGCCCTGCCGCCAGTCATCTATACCGACAATGGTTACTTTTCGTCCGTCTTTTTCGAAGATCCTGCTTTCGTTGACAAGAAGCGTCATACCCATGCTTTTGAGGTTGAAATAGAACTGCTCTCTGGCCCTGGGGCTTTCCCTGAAGCACTCATGGTCGTGATTTCCCAGAACCGCGTATACAGGAACCGCTAATTGGAGGCCTTTTAGGAAGCGGCCGAACTGTGACACCTGGTTGGGCTTGTCCACCATATCACCGGCAAGGATCACCAAATCCACCTTAGCCTGGCTTATGGCCCGGGCTAACGCCTTTTCGGACACCATAAGAAACCCGGGATGAATATCCGAAAGAAGGGCAATACGAATACCGGGGCCTTTCCCCCCATGGGGGAGCTTCTTCACCGGCAAAGCGCCCGTGCCTTTTTGGAAGGGGAGCGTCTCACATTTGAGAGCCCCCGCTTCCAGGACCATATAGAGAAAAGCAATCAGTATAAGAATTATAAGAATATACATGGTGCAACCTGCCTTTTAGCAAATCATCTTTGGTTCTGCTTCAAATATTGAGCAGCATGAGACGTCATCAAAGGGAATTCATCTTTGGGCTATGGGGGGATAGGACCGCCTTTGTGAAATACTCTTGTAGGCGGGGCGGACAATTTTTCCGTTATTGACAATTTCCTCGATGCGGTGAGCGCTCCAGCCCGCAATACGGGACATGGCAAATACCGGGGTGTAAAGCTCCACGGGTATATCCAGCATACGGTAAACAAAGCCGGAATAGAAATCGATATTGGCGCTTACCCCCTTGTAAATGCGGCGGCAGCGGCCGATAACCTCAGGGGCCAGACGCTCGATCTTGGCATAAAGCTTAAATTCCTCTTCCATGCCCTTACTTAGGGCAAGCTCCTCCACATGGCTTTTGAAAAGCTCGGCGCGGGGGTCCGAAAGGGAATACACCGCATGGCCCATACCGTAAATAAGGCCGGAGCGGTCAAAGGCCTCCTTGTTGAGAAGCTTTTCAAGATATCCGGAAATTTCCTCTTCATCCTCCCAGTTCTTCACCTGTTTTTTAATATCCTCAAGCATCAGGGCCACCTTTACATTGGCTCCGCCGTGGCGGGGGCCCTTCAGGGAACCCAGGGCCGCAGCCATTACCGAATAGGTATCCGTGCCGGAGGAGGTAACCACATGGGTGGTAAAGGAGGAGTTGTTTCCTCCGCCGTGCTCGGCGTGAAGCACCAGGGCCAGATCCAGCAAAGTAGCTTCCAGAGGGGTATAGCTGCTGTCAGGCCGCAGCATGTGCAAAATGTTTTCGGCTGTGCTCAAATGGGGCACGGGGGTGTGGATGTAAAGGCTTTTGCCCTCATGGTAATGATTGAAGGCCTGATAGGCATATACGGATAAAAGGGGAAAATAGGCGATCATCTGAAGGCACTGGCGAAGCACGTTGTCAACCGAGGTGTCATCCGGGTTGTCATCGTAGCTGTAAAGGGCCAGGATACTCCGGGCCAGAACATTCATCATATCCTTGCCGGGGGCCTTCATAATAAGATCCCGTGTAAAATCCTCAGGGAGCCTTCGGAAAGCGGACAGATTGTTTTCAAAGTTCTTAAGCTCCTCCCGTGAGGGAAGCTCACCGAAAAGCAGGAGGTAGCAGGTTTCCTCAAAGCCGAAACGACCCTCGCCAAGAAAGCCCGCCGCAAGGGCTTCCACATCATAGCCCCTGTAATAAAGCTTGCCCGGACAGGGGATCATTTCGTTTTCGTCAATGATGTAGGCATGGACCTCGCCGATTTCGGTAAGCCCGGCTAAAACGCCACGGCCGCTTATGTCCCTGAGTCCTCGCTTAACATCGTATTTTGTGTAAAGCTCCGGATCGATAAAACTGCATTTTTCAGCCATATCGGTCAGGGGGTGAATCCATTGGTGGTTTGAGCCCTTTGTACTCATGATTGATACCTCCTGTCGCAAAAATCATTTATTAGTGCCTTATCCCGGATAAACGTCAATAAAAAACAAGAATTTTTATCGGTGCTTCTCTCCAGCTGGGTTGCGGGGATAGGCTGCTTTAGTGGTTAATCTCTATATTATAAGAAATTTCCCCTTTTTGAAACAGTTTTAATCCCCGAGTTTATTCCAGGAGCGGATTTTTAAACCGCAGCCGGGCAATGGCAGGAGGTTGGTAATGCGCTGGAAACCGAATTAAACCCGCTTTTTATGGGAATAAATTCAACAGGGCACTGCTTTTATGGTACATTAGAAGAGGAGCTGCCATTTATAGCACATCCCCTTGAAAGGAAGGTAACTTTTATGAAGCGAGTCATTTTAATCGTATTGGATAGCGCAGGCGCAGGAGAGCTGCCCGACGCGGCCGCTTACGGAGACGAAGGCAGCCATACGCTTGGACATATTTATGACGTATTAAGGGATAAGGATTTTTATAAGCTTAACGAGCTTGAAGCCTTGGGCTTGGGCCATATTGACGGCCTCTGGGGCTATAAAAAAATTGATGGCTTTAAGGGGGCTGTGGGCCGCCTTAAGGAGGTGTCGAAAGGAAAGGATACCACCACCGGCCACTGGGAGATTGCAGGCATTCATTTAAATCAGGCCTTCCCCACCTATCCTCAGGGCTTCCCGGCAGAGGTTGTGGAAGCCTTTGAACGGGGGATAGGAAGAAAGAGCCTTGGAAATTGTGTGGCCTCAGGCACCGAAATCATTAAGAGCCTGGGCGAGGAGCATATGAAAACCGGCTTTCCCATTGTCTATACCTCTGCCGACAGTGTTTTTCAGATAGCCGCCCATGAAGAGATTATTCCCATCGAAGAGCTTTATGCCATGTGTGAAAAGGCAAGAGCGCTGCTTACCGGGGAGCATGCCGTAGGCCGTGTTATTGCCCGGCCCTTTCTGGGTGCGCCGGGAAGCTTTAAGCGCACGGACAGAAGAAGGGACTTTTCCTTACTGCCCCCCTCAAGCACCGTTCTGGACCTGGTTAAGGCCTGTGGCAAAGAGGTGCGGGCGGTAGGCAAGATAGAGGATATTTTTGCGGGCCGTGGAATTACCCATGCCGTTCACATCCATGGCAACATGGACGGGGTGGATCAGACCCTCAACTGGATGAAGGAAGAGTTTGAAGGCCTTCTTTTCACCAATCTGGTGGATTTCGATATGCTCTATGGGCACCGTAATGACCCCGAGGGGTACGGAAGGGCCCTTAAGGATTTTGATGACAGGCTTCCGGAAATAAAGGCCGCCATGAAGAACGAGGATATTCTTATGATTACCGCGGACCATGGCTGTGACCCCACCACTGCCAGCACCGACCATTCAAGGGAGCATGTGCCACTTCTTGTTTACGGCAATAACGTCAAGGCAGGAGTTAATCTGGGTACCCGTGAGAGCTTTGCGGATATCGGAGCGACCATTGCCCAATACCTTGAGGCTCCGGGGGAATTGAAAGGGGAAAGCTTTCTTAGCGAGCTTCTGAACCGTCAAAGCTAAACCTGTAAAGTTAAACCAAAATAGGTGAACCGAAAAAGCTAAACCGGTTCCGGTAAACCTGAGCCGGTTTTTCAAGTAGTTTTGAAGAAGGAGATAAACCGCCATGCTCAGAATGACGGATATAATTGCTAAAAAAAGAGACGGTCTAGCCCTGACGGAGGAGGAGATACGCTTTTTTGTAAAAGGCGCCGTTTCAGGGGGAATTCCCGATTATCAAACCTCTGCCCTCCTCATGGCCATTTGCTTGAAGGATCTCAATGAAGGAGAAACGCTTTGGCTTACCCAGGCCATGATGGATTCAGGAGATGTAATGGATTTATCAGCCATTCCCGGAATAAAGGTGGATAAGCACAGCACCGGCGGCGTAGGAGATAAAACGACTCTTATCCTGGGGCCAATTGTGGCCTCTCTTGGTGTGCCCGTGGCCAAAATGAGCGGCAGGGGCCTTGGGCATACGGGCGGCACCATCGATAAGCTTGAAGCCATTCCCGGCTTTAATACCCAGCTTACCAGGGGGGCCTTTCTTGAAGCGGTTAAAAAAACGGGAATTGCCGTGGTGGGGCAAACGGGAAACCTGGCTCCCGCCGATAAAAAGCTTTACGCTCTTCGGGATGTAACGGCCACGGTCAACCATTACGGGCTTATTGCCTCAAGCATTATGAGCAAGAAGCTGGCCGCCGGTGCAGACGCCATTGTAC
>JAEXPO010000350.1 GCA_023446675.1 Bacillota bacterium
GGCCAATGATGTGTCTTTAACATACTCGGCATTAAAGGTCCGGGCACCAAAATGGTACACAAAGGTGTCCTTTGCCAATAGGGTTTTGTACCCCATGCGTCTTATTGAAAAGCTTATGGCATCATCGTCGTAGCAGCCCGGGTTAAAATCCTCATCAAAGCCGCCTACTTTTCTTAATATATCCGTTGGATAAATACCGGTATAAATAATGAGCTTAAGACGTTCTTCCCAAAGATGAGGGTTACTGACATTGTACGCCTTTGCGGCTTCCTGCATTTCTTCCATAGTATAAAAATTAAGGCCTACCTGCTGGTAATTGCAGGAGGCATTGCACACCGGAACAATAAGCCCTACGGAGGGATCCGTTTCCAGGCAAATAAGCAGATTGTCCAGCCAGTTTGCAGTAACAATAATATCATTGCTGATATTCATGGTGTATTTGCCCTCAGCCAGCGCAAATCCTCTGTTAAAAGCTTTACATACACCGATATTTTCCGGGAAACTGAGCTTTTTGGTATTTGGAAGGCTTTCAAAATACTCGGCCGTACCGTCGGTGGACCCGTTATTAATTGTGATGAGCTCAAAGGAGATATGCGATGTGTAACGGTAAATGCTTTCAATGCACTGCTTAGTGTACTCGAGCTTATTGAAGGCCAGCACAACAAGGCTTACAAGAGGGCCACCCTCCTGGGAGGTATAATCATTGCTCATTTCCATTTCCCCGAACATGAGTGCTTATTTGCCACTTTGTCCGTTTTACTGATTTAATAATTCACATTATGCATAAGCTCCCATAATGTGCCTGGAAATGAACTGAAAATCTACTCCCAGAAGAGGGACCCTTCTAATTTATTTATTAATTTCGTAAGGAGGCACTGTCCTAAGCTTGTCTTTATTCGGGAAGGGGGCATGCGGTTGTCTGGTTCAGGCTGCTCAAAACAAGTCCTGCCCCGGCATCCATTGTGACAGTGGTTCCGCTTCTTAATACCTCTGTGGCATGCTCAGAATGAACGATAACCGGAATGTCCAGGGACAGTCCCACAATAGCAGCATGTGAGGAAAGATCGCCCTTTTCCGTAATAATGCCCTTTGCCCTGCGAAGGAGGCTCATAAGGCGATTGCTGGTTTCAGGAATAACCAGGATTTCTCCCCCGTTAAAGGTTTTTAAGGCTTCCTCCTCGCTCTTGCAGACGCATAGGGCTCCTGTTGCGGATTTCTGGGTCACGCCCTTGCCCTGGGCCAGGATGTTTCCCACCACGTGAACCTTCAGAATATTGGTCATACCGGGTATGCCCAAGGGTAGGCCCGCTGTGAGAACAACCAGATCGCCGCACTTCACCACACCCGATTCCACAGCTTTGTCGACAGCGTGCTCAAACAGCTCGTCACTGCTGCTCTTTTCTTCAAACAGCACAGGAATAACACCCCAGGACATGGCCAGCTGGCGATAAACCTTTTCACTTGTGGTACAGCCAACGATGGGGCATTCAGGCCGGTATTTGGATATCATGCGGGCTGTGCTTCCGGTTTTCGTAACCGTTACAATGGCGGAAGCGTCCAAATCATGAGCGGTTGTACAGGTAGCATGGCTGATGGCATTGGTAACATTGGAAGAGGGCTCAACATCCATAATACTGAAAAGCCTCTTATAGGGAACAGCCTTTTCACTGCTTTCAGCGATACGGGCCATGGTGCGTACACTTTCAATGGGGTATTTACCGATGGAGGTTTCACCGGAGAGCATAATGGCACTGGTACCGTCGTAAATAGCGTTTGCAATATCGCTGATTTCCGCACGGGTGGGACGGGGCTTCACTATCATGGAATCCAGCATCTGCGTTGCGGTGATGGATTTCTTGCCATGAAGCTGAGCCTTTTTAATGAGCAGCTTCTGTATACGGGGCAGCTCATTGTAATCAATTTCAACACCCATATCGCCTCGGGCTACCATAAGCCCGTCACTGGCCATGAGGATCTCATCAATATTATCCACGCCCTCACTGTTTTCAATCTTGGCTATAATTTCAATATCGTGACCGCCATTGTCCTCAAGAAGCTTGCGAATATCAATAATATCTGCTGCGCTTCGGGTAAAGGAGGCAGCAACAAAATCAAAATCATTTTTAGCGGCGAACAGGATATCATCAATATCCTTGGGACTTAAGTAGGGCATATCCATTTTTACGCCGGGAACATTCACGCTCTTTTTGTCCTTAATAACACCGCTGTTCATTACCTGGCAGATAACCTCGGTTTCATTAAAGTCCAATACCTTAAGCTCAACCAGACCGTCGTCAATAAGAATACGATTGCCCCTGCTGATAACCGTGGGTAAAGCTTTATAGGAGATGGAGGCCCTTTCGTTGTTGCCCAGACAGTCTTCTGTTGTAAAAGTAAACCGGTCGTCCACCTTGAGCTCGGCTACACCGTTTTCCAGGTTTCCCAGACGAATTTCCGGGCCTTTTGTATCCAGCATGAGGGCAATGGGACGGTTCATTTCCTTACGAACCTTTTTAATAAGCTTGAGCCTTTGTGTGTGCTCGGCATGATTGCCATGGGAAAAATTAAGACGGGCCACGTCCATTCCTTCATTGATAAGGTTTTTGAGCATAGCCTCATCATCCACCGCCGGCCCCAGCGTACATATGATTTTTGTTTTCCTCATTTTATGTCCTCATACCTTTCATGATATTTAATGCGATTAGAGAACGATAACCTACAAGATTATTCTTTGTACTATTTTATCAGCTATGCTTCCAATGAGCAATGATTGCTAAATTCATAACAAGCATTTATAGGGAATGCGCCTTATTGGCCTGGAGAGCCCGATTCAGACTTTCAAGCTCTTTGTTCTTTAAGACGTTTGTTGTATAGATCACCTAAACTGCGGCAAAAAAAGGACTCACATCCTCAACTTATGCAGGATTTGAGTCCTTTTTTTACTTAATTGCCCTTAAAGCTTTTTAGTTTTCCACCTTAAAGACATAAATCTTACTGACGCTGTCACCCTTCACTGCCCTTAAGTTCACCGACATGCCAACATCCAGGCCTGTCAGTATCTTTGTGGTCACCTTACCCTCGGCATCGGTTTCCCAGAAGCCCTGGCCGTTTAACTCAATACTGGCTCCGGATACCGGATTACTCTGTCCGTCGGTGACGGTGATGACAGTTGTCTCGCCGGATTTCAGGCCGGTCACGTTCATGAGAAGGCCATAATCAAAGGCCACTGTCATACTGGGAAGCAGGAACCTTTGGCCCTGAGCTGCCGAACCGGATATGACGGCTAAGGTTCCAGTGCTTATAACGGTATCGGACGCCAGTGTGCTCCTGGCCTTGAAGGTCATAACCACTGCCTTGGCAAGATCCGCTGTGGAAAGACCGGATAAGCCGTCCACCTCGATAAGGATTTGACCCTTGGCCTCATCCACCTGGTTCTTGATAACCTTGCCCTTTTTAATCCAGTCCTCAAGCGCTACCTGCTTGCCGGCAGTCTTGGGATCCGCATCCACCAGCTCCAGATTCTTGGCATCGTAGTTGAAAGTAAGATAAATCTTCTTTAGCGCCTTGGGATTTTTAACGTCCAGGGTGGTGGTAATGGTTCCCCCCTCCTTGACGGTGGGGCTTGTGGTTGCCACAATCTGAGCCGCTCCCGTGGAAACGGTAAAGTCTACGTAGCTGGAGCCCTTGTTGCCCAGCGTATCGGCATAGCTTAGTACCAGCTTGTGGAGGCCGTCAGCCAAAGGTACGGTTTTGCCCAGCTCACCGCTTAAGGTAATGGAGGTCCCGGTGGCAGGATTTAAGGTAAAGTCGGTCACGCTGGCGCCGTCCAGAGTGAGCTGGATGCTCTTGGCATCAATACCGGTTTTGTCGGTAAGAAGCACGGAATAAGGCGTTTTATTGCTGGTAAGAGCCGCGTTGTTTAAAGGCGCGCTCCAGGTTGCCACCGGTGCCTGGCCGTCAATGGCGCTTGCTCCGTAGACCGCCTTGATATCATCAATATAGAGTGTTCCCTTTGTGCGCATTTCATCTCTGGAAACCATAATCCTAAGCGGTGTTTCCAGGGTGAAGGGCCCCTTCTTGCCGTCAGGAATCTTGGCTTCGACATATTTCCATCCGGTCCAGTCCACAC